>JBDHZJ010000037.1:0-11658 GCA_039811825.1 Propionicimonas sp. | reverse complement strand
TTCGCCATGGCCCGAATGGTAGGGCTGCCGACCCGGGCCCTATCGTTGTGTCCGTGAGCCAGAACAACCCGCCCCACCGGCCGCTGCTGGTACAGGCTCCGGTGCGGGCGCTCGACCCGGACGGTGTGACCGTGGTCACCGCCGGGACGATCGGCTTCGCCATCGGCGCAGCGGTGTGCTGGTGGGCCTACCCCCAGCTCGTCGCGGCGGGCAAGGGGTGGTACCTGGGCGTCGCGATCACCGGCGCTGCGATCGGCCTGTGCGGACTCGCTTTCAGCCTGCTCCGGGCCCGACGCCGCAGGCTGAACGCGCGGGACGACCCCGAGGAGACCTCCGGGGAGCCGCCGCGCCGGGCGCTCGAGCCCTGGTCCGAGGACCAGAAGCCGGTCACCTGACCGTCGTCAGTCGAACAGGCCCTCGTCGTTGCTGACCGTGTCCCAGACCGGGAGGCCCAGGTCGACGCCCTTGCTCGGGGCGACCACGTCGGAGTGCCCGCCGCAGCCGTGGTCGCGGCTGACCACCGCGCCGTCGCTCGGCGCGAGTTCGTTGGTGCAGGCGCCGAACAGGCGGCCCAGGGTGCCCCGGAGCGGGACGAAGAAGCCGCAGGTCTCGCACAGCCCGGGGGCCTGCTGGGTCATCGGGTTGTCGGGTCCGCCGGGACCGTCGAGCCACCGCTCGACGGCGGCGTCCCTGCCCTCGACGGAGAGCACCCGCTCCCGGCCCAGCCCGAGTTCGGCCACGACCGCGCGGGTCTGGCTGGCCTCGGCCGGATCGGCGTCGGCGGCGGCCTCGCCGCCGGTGTAGCCCGGCTCGAGCCGGAAGTCGTCCGGTGCGCTCGGGGCCAGCACGCCCGGCGTGAGGTCCTTGGGCCCGATCCGCTCGGCCCACGGCACCCAGGCCGGGGCGAGCAGTGCGCCGTCGCCCGGCACCAGCGCGACCTCGGACACCGTGACCACCCGGGCCCGGGACGCCCGGGCGACGGTCACCGACCACACCCACCCGGGGTAGCCGGGGTGCGCGCACTCGAACAGGTGGGTCGCGACCCGCACGTCCTCCGCGACGACGCCGCGGTGCTCACCGACCTCGATCACGCCGGCCCGGCGGACGGCGGCCGCGTGGGCCAGGTCGACCGCGTCGGCGCAGGCCTGGTCGAGCTCCAGTGTGGCCGCCACGTTCACAGCTCCAGTTCGTCGGCGACGGCCCGCAGCACCGCTGCGGTCTTCGAGGCGAGCTTGGGGTCGGGGTGCCGGCCGCGGCGGTAGCCGTTGCCCACCCCGTCGAGCATCTTGATCAGGTCCTCCACGATGATCGCCATCTGTTCCGGTGACTTCCGCGACGCCTTCGACAGCGACGGCGGAGCATCCAGCAGCCGCACGGACAGCGCCTGCTCGCCCTTCTTGCCCGCGGCCGTACCGAACTCGACCTTCTGACCACGCTTCAGGCTGGTCACGCCGTCCGGCAGCGCGGACGCGCGCACGTAGACGTCGTCCCCGCCCTCGTCCTTGGACAGGAAGCCGAAGCCCTTCTCGGCGTCGTAGTAGCGCACCTTGCCCACCGGCATGATTTCCTCAACTCCTGGTCTCGCCCGGCCCGCTCCCACGACCGGCCCCACAAAGCCTATCCGGAGAACCCGGCCCGGGCACGTCGGCGGCGCCTCCCCCCGCCCCGGGCACCCGTCGTGGCCCGGTTACGATGGGCGCATGGCCACCTGGCAGGACGGACCCGAGTACGCGCCGCAGGAGCGTCCGGCTGCGTTCGTGGTGCCTCCGGTACCGCCCCTCGCGGAGCCCGCGCCCCCCTCCGCGCCCGTCGCGGCGGTCGCCGAGGGGGAGCCGTCGTTCGTGCGCGCGGCCGACCCGCAGCCCGAACTCGCCGCGCTCGTCCCCTCCGGTGCGCCCGGGCGCAACCCCAACCTGCCCTTCGAGGTGGTCACCGCCGCCCTCACCAGCGGGGCGTGGTCGTCGGGAGGCTCGCCGGATGCCCCCGGGAAGCGGTCGCCGACCGAGCCGTTCACCGAGCCGGGCCCGCCGCTGTCCGGCTACCTGCCCGTGCAGCCCGCCGTGCAACCCACCGCGCAGGTGAACCCGGCGCCGTTCCCCGCACCGAACACGCCGCAGTGGTTCGCCCCGCCCCCGGACTCCCGGGTCCCGGCTCCCCCGCCGCCGGTCAGCGTCGGCCAGATCTGGCGCGCCGCGACCCCGGGGGCCCTGATCCCGCTGCTGATCGGGATGTTCGTCGGCCCGCTGTCGATCCTGATGCTGGCGATCTCCTTCGCTCTGTCCGCCCGGATCGCCTACCGGAAGGACGCCGTCCGGCGCGCGTACGCGATCGCGATCGTCCTGGTGGGCGTGTTCGGCTTCTTCTCCGTCCTCAACGACGGGCTCGACCCGGACCTGCTCTACTCCGCGCTGTCCGGCGGCGCCCAGGTCGTCTGCATCTTCCTGCCGTTCGTCGTCGGCCTGATCGTCGGGGCCGCGCTGCGCGCCGGCGAGCGACCGGACCGGTTCTGATGTCGAACGACCCGGGCGGGCCGGAGGGCATCGGCACGCCGGCCACGGACCAGCCCGGCTTCGCGCCACCCGCCTCGCCGCCGCCACCACCCGCGTCACCGCCGCCGGGACCCGGGTGGGCGCCGCCGGGACCCGGGTGGGCGCCACCGGATCCGGGCGCGCGGATCGCGTCCACGGCTCCGGCCGGACAGCCCCCGACCGGACGGCCCCCGCAACGCCGGGTGCCGCGACGCCGGGCGCTGGTGGCGGCCGTGCTGGCCGGCGGCCTGCTCCTGATCGGGCTGCTCAGCGCCCAGCCACTGCTGCTGTCCACCGCGCCGTCCACCGCCAGCCCCTCGGCACCCGAGGGGACACCGGTCGTGGTCACCGTGAGCCCGAGCGCCGCGCCCACCGCGGCGAGCACGCTGACCGCCGGCGGCGGGATCGGCCAGGCGGCGCCGTTCTCCGGCGCCGACGGCGAGGGCACCCTGACCGTGACCGGCGTGACCTGGACCGACGTCGGCGAGGCTGCACCCGTTGACGGCGAGCGGTACCTCGTGGTCGACCTCACCGTCGCCTGCAGCAGCGGGGTGGTGCCGGTCGACCCGATCCTGTTCACGGCGTCCACGGACGCCTCGACCGCCCTGCCCGGCTTCGGGCCCGCGCTCACCCGACCGCTCGGCGGCAGCCTGCTGGCGGCCGGCGACGAGGTGAGCGGGCAACTCGGGTTCGCCATTCCGGCGGGTCCGGTCGAGCTGGCGCTGCTGGACGAGGACCTGCACACGCTCGTCACCGTCCAGGTCCCGGGGCCGTGACCGAGCCGTTCCGCACCCGGCGGTTCCACCCGGTCGCACCCGAGTTGCGGCCGCGGCGGCACCGGCAGGCCGCCCGGGTCGTGATCACCGATTCCGAGCGGGTCCTGCTGCTCGCGGACACCGATCCCGGGCTGCCCGGCTCGCGCTGGTGGGTCACGCCCGGCGGCGGCATCGACGCGGGCGAATCGCCGCTGCAGGCCGCCGTCCGCGAGGTGGCGGAAGAGACCGGCCTGGTGGCCGCGCCCGACGTGCTGCGCGGGCCGGTGGCCGTCCGCACCGTGGTGCACGGCTACTCCGATCAGGTGCTCAGCCAGGTGGAGAGCTTCTTCGTGCTCGTCGTCGCCGAGCCCTTCGAGGTGCAGCCGGGCGGGCTCACCGCGGCCGAGCGGATCACCCTCGACGGCTGGGACTGGCTGCGGCTGGACGCCCTCGTCGGCCTGGCGGAACCGGTGTGGCCGGCGAACCTGCCCGAACTGGTGGCGCTGGCCGCCCGTCCCGAGGTCTGGCCGCTCGATCTCGGCGTGATCGAGGAGTCCACGCTGCCAGTAGGCTGATCCGGTGCAGGAAGCGTCCCGTCCCGGTCCCCCGAACCCGCAGACCGAGAACACGCACTCGATCCTGGAGCGCTTCATCTGGCTCTCCATCGCCACCGCCGTCGCCACCGTCGGGATCAAGGCGTACGCCGCCTGGCTGACCAACTCGGTGGGCCTGTGGTCGGACGCGATGGAGTCCACCGTCAACCTCGTCGCCGCGCTGGTCGCGCTCTGGGCGCTGCGGCTCGCCGCCAAGCCGGCCGACCACAACCACGACTTCGGCCACGGCAAGGCCGAGTACATGTCGGCGGCGGTCGAGGGCAGCCTGATCTTCGTCGCCGCGGCGCTGATCATCTACAGCGCGATCCAGCGGCTGTTCACCCCGGTACCGCTGGAGCAGCTGGGCATCGGGCTGGCCCTGTCGATGCTGGCGACACTGCTCAACCTGGGCACCGGTGTGCTGCTGGTGCGGGCGGGCCGGACCCACCGCTCGATCACCCTGGAGGCGGACGGCAAGCACCTGCTCACCGACGTGTGGACGTCGGTCGGCGTCCTCGTCGCGATCGGCCTGGTGGCCTTGACCGGCTGGCTGGTGCTCGACCCGCTGATCGCCCTGGTCGTCGGCGCGAACATCCTGTTCACCGGCTACAAGCTCGTCCGTCGCTCCGTGGTGGGACTGCTGGACGCCGCCCTGCCCGAGGACGAGATCGCGATCGTGTCCGCGGTGCTGGCCGATGTCTGCGACGACCCGCGGGTGGAGATCACCGAACTGCGCACGCGGGAGTCGGGCCGGCAACGGTTCGTCTACGCGACCCTTTCCGTGCCCGGTGAGTGGACGGTGCGGCGCAGCCACGACGTGGCCGACCGCGTCGAGCACGCGATCGAGGTCGCCCTGCCCGGGACGACCACCTTCGTCCACATCGAACCCGGCCCCGACGCGTAGCCCTCAGGCGGTGGCCGCCGGACGGTGCCGCACCTCGTCGTCGATCAGGGTGCGCCACGAGCGGACCAGACCCTCGTCCACGTACGCCTTGTAGGAGCCGCCCGGGCGGGCGGGCCTGCCGATGTGGAAGGCCCGGACGCCGGCCCGCGCCAGCCAGGGCACGTGGTCGGGATGCAGCCCGCCGCCGGCCATGATCACGCTCGCGGCCCAGGGGTCGGCCTTCGCCCGCGCCAACAGGTCGCCGAGCCCGTGCTCGACGTCCCGGGCCGAGCCGGCGGTGAGCACCTGGTCGAGCCGCGGCAGGGTGGCCAGGGTCGCCCAGGCCCGGTCGGACTCGAGGCAGGCGTCGATCGCGCGGTGGAAGGTCCAGGGCCAGGCGGCGTCCCCGACGAGTTCGGTGCAGACACCCGCGTCCACGTCACCCAGACCGTTCAGGAAGCCGAGCACCATGCCGTCGGCGCCCGCGTCCGCGTAGCTGGCCATCAGGCCGCGCAGCCGGATCGCCTCGCCGCCGTCGGTGCCGAAGCCCTCCCGCAGGCGCACCATCACGCGCACCTGGATGCTCGTGGCCCGGCGCACCTGCGACACCAGTTGGGGGGTGGGCGACATGCCCCCGTCGTCGAGGCTGCCGCACACCTCGACCCGGTCGGCGCCCCCCGCTTCGGCGCGTTCGGCGTCGGCGGGATGCAGGGCGATCACCTCGAGCACACCGCTCATGCCTCCATGATGGAACCTGGCCGGGTCCCGATCGCGCAGACACGCGGTCAGGCCGCGACGGTGCCGCCCTCGGGTCCGGGTTCGGGACGGGCCTCGGGCGCTGCCCGCCCGCCGGGCGAGTAGGCGGGTGAGTCCACGGCTCCGCGCGGCAGCCGCAGGCCGGCGAACACGGTCAGCACCGCCGTCGCGGCCACGGCGACGAACACCCACGTGGACGCGGCCACGATCGTGGCGTAGTCCTGCTCGCCGCGGCCGGCGGAGATCACGTTGTTGGCGATCGCCCCGAAGACCGCCACCCCGACCGCGCTGCCGGCGGAGCGGGCGAACACGTTCACGCCGGTGACGACGCCGCGTTCGTTCCACTCGACCGAGGCCTGCGCGGCGATCAGCGACGGTGCCGCCGTCCAGCCGAGCCCGAAGCCGATCACGAACGACACCGCGCCGACGATCCACGGGTTCGGCCAGGGGCCGGACGCCGCGAGCCCCAGCGTCCCCGCGAGCGCGATCAGGCTGCCGGCGATCACGGTGGTCCGGTAGCCGAAGCTCAGGTACATCCGCCCGGCGACGGAGGCGGACAGCGGCCAGCCGAGGGTCAGCGCCGCGACGGCGACGCCGGAGATCAGCGGGACGACGCCGAGCGCGTTCTCCAGGTAGGTCGGCACGAAGCTCGTGATGCCGATCATCAGGGCGCCCACACCGAGCGAGACCAGCGTGGTGGTGCGGATCAGCGGACGGGCGAGGATCGACAGGTCGAGGATCGGCTCCGCGGCGCGCCGCTCGGCCACCGGGAAGACGGCCAGCGCGGCGAGGCCGATGCCGAAGCTGAGCAGGCTCTGCCAGGAGTTCCACGCCCACGCGTTGCCGCCCTCGAGCAGGGCGAGGATCACCGCGGACAGCCCGACGGTGAGCAGCGCGGCCCCGGCGTAGTCGATCCGGTGCGGCCGGCGCTCCAGCTTCTCGTGGTACGAGCGGAGGATGGCCCAGCCCGCGATCAGGCACAGCGGGATGTTGACGAGGAAGATCCAGCGCCAGGACAGGAACTGGGAGAACACGCCACCCAGCGCCGGGCCGACCACGGACGCGATCGCCCACACGCTGGCGATGTAGCCCTGCACGAGGGCCCGCTCGGCGACGGTGTAGATGTCGCCGACGATCGTCATCGACATCGGTGCGGCCGCCCCGGCGCCCAGGCCCTGCACGACCCGGAAGACGATCAGCGAGGTCATGTTCCACGCGCTGCCGGCGAGGATCGAGCCGAGCAGGAACAGCCCGACGCCGACCAGGATCACGGGCTTGCGCCCGATCGTGTCGGCGAGTTTGGAGTAGATCGGGACGGAGACCGCCTGCGCCAGCAGGTACACCGAGAACAGCCACGGGAACTGGTCGAACTCGCCCAGTTCCTTCACCACCGACGGCACCGCCGTGGCCAGGATCGTCGCGTCGATGGCGATCAGGCCGGTGGTGAGCATCAGGGCCATCAGCACCGCGCCCCGCTCGGACCGGAAGCCGACCGTCGTTCCCCGTGCGCCTCTCACTCCACCGATGAAGTCCCCGGGCCCGCCAGATATTCCGCGCTCACGTCACAGCGACGGATCGGCTGCCTCCGCCGCCATCACCGCGTCCGCGTCCGGGCTCGAGCCCAGGTGCTCCACCGTCGGTGCCATCAGCGTGGTGAGGGCCGCGCCGCCGGCCCCGCCCAGGGTCGCGACGAGGACGAGCGGGACACTGCCCGCGGTGAGCACCGCGACGAGGCCGGTCAACAGCCCGACGACCACGCTGATCGACCACAGCGCCCACCGGCGGCACCAGGCATGGTGGACAGCGAACGCGAGACCACCTGCGGCGAGGCCCGCCGCGACCGGCAGCACGCCGTCGCCCAGCACGGAGGCGGAGGCCCGGACGAGCACCGCCAGCCCGATGCCGAGAGCCACGACCCCCCAGCCGCGCGGGTCGCCCCTGCGACGGCGGTGCGGGTGCCGTCCGGAGCGGGTCACGGCGGCCTGGGCCAGCACGACCCCCGCCACCACGTACGCCACCGACTCCAGCGGGGTGAGCGACCACCCCGCCGACACCGACAGCCACATCGTGCCCGCCGCCAGCAGCACCCCACCCAGTCCGACCAGGACGGCGCCGAACCGGCGCCGGGTGGCCACGCCGGCGAGCAGGTTGGGCGCGTCGGCCGCCACCGCGCCCCAACGCTTCGCCCGCACCCAGATCCGGACCGCGGCCACCAGGGCCGCCAACGCGACGATCGCCGGGCCCGGGTAGAGCCAGGCGCCGCTCGGGGCCGGCACCTCCGACGGGTGGGTGAGCACTAGCAGCGACACCGCGGCCGCGACGAGCACTGCAGGACGCATGACCAGCGGGAGCACGACCCACACCGGCCGCAGCACGGCCAGCACGACGGCGACCAGGACGCGCCACCACCGGAGGGGCCCGCCCGGGCCGGCTCCGGCCGCAGAGGGAGCGAAGTCTCCGAGCGGCCACAGCGCCCGGAAGGCCAGTTGCGCCATTCGCGCCACCACGCCGAACCGGTAGCCCGGGCGCAGGTCGGCCCAGCTCGGGCTGGCGACGTTGAGGGCCGCCTCCGAGACGAAGGGGCCCTGCAGCGCGGCCTTGACCTTGTCGATCGGCGTGCCGTCCGCATCGGGCGCGAGCTCCGCGGCGATCTCGGCGAGCGTCGGCTGCGCGACCACTCCCGCCTTCTTGAGCTGCCGGATCTCGGCGGCGAACAGGTCGACGAGCGCGGCGGCGGCGTCCGCCCGGCCCCAGGCCCAGTCGTGGCTGCGCCAGCCCGCGTCCAGGAAGCCGCCGAAGTTGCCGAGCAGCGTCCCGGCGAGCTTGGCCCGCGACCTGACCATCCCGCCGGGGTCCGCCGGGGTCGGCGGCCCGCCCCGTCCCGCCACGAACCGCTCCTGGTCCGCCTGCGCCGCATCGGCCCGGAGCGTGCCCAGGTCCAGGCCGGCCGCCGGCTGCTGGTCTCCGGTCAGGTACACGTACTCGACCAGCTCGCCCGCACCGATCGGTCCGCCCGTGACACAGATCGCGGCGTTCAGCCGGACCATCGCCTCCGGGTCCGGGGGCACCCGGGCGGTCAGCACCGAGAACACGTTCTGCGCCCACCAGTCGGTTGAGGAGTCCAGCGGCTGGATCCCGGCGAGCAGTCCATACTGCTCGTGCAGCGCCGACCAGAGCGGAGCGGTGGTCGGCCCGTCCGCCGACGCGGGGTCGAGGAGGCCGCCCAGTTCCGTCCACAGGTCCGTCTCGGACGTGGGCACCGCGGGCAGCCCCGGCGGGTGGTACCCGGTGACCGCCACGCCGCCGTCGCTGGTCCAGGCGATCTCGGGCAGCCGGACCAGGTAGAGGTCGGCCAGGTCCTGCTGGTGGACGGCAATGGCGCGCACCCGGTAGAGCACCCGCTTCACCTCGCCGAGGGCCCCGGCGTCGGCCTCCGCCACGCCCACCCGTTCGAGCAGTCGGGCCCAGGCGAGCAGCGTCGTGGCCATGGTCAGCACGCTGGTCTCGTCCGCGAGCAGCTTCTCGCCGAAGCCTGGGTCGTCCCCGAAGTACCGGTCGTAGGCGGGCACCACCAGGTTCTTCAGGTTCAGCACCCGCGTCGGCCGCCAGGCCACGAGGTCGTCCGGCCGCGGGACGGCGGAGCGCAGGAACCTCAGGTGGGGGGCGCGGGCGGCCTCGCCCAGCCGGGTGGCGTCCTGGGTGGCCCGGTAACCGGTGTAGCGCTGCGCGAGGTGGGAGTCCGCGGCCAGGCCGCTCAGGTCCGCCAGTGAGAGCAGCTCGGCCTGCCCCCTCGCCCGCAGTTCCCGGTCGTTGTCCGCCCGGAGCCGGTCGATCTCGGCGTCCGCGGACTCCCCTCGGATCTTCAGCAACCCGGTGCGGACCAGCGTGCTCAGCAGGCTCGCGCCCGGCTGGCCCGGCGCGGCGACCGGTTCGGGCGGAGCCGGGTCGAGGTACACCAGCTTCCGCTCCGTCGGGCCGGACGCCGGGCTGGCCGCGATGGCGGCCACGGCCCTGTCGATCGGCGTGTTGTCGAAGACGCCGCCGTCGATCACCTGGTAGAAACCGGCCTCCGGCTCGGGCGGGCCGGCCGGCCCGCCCTCGGCGGCGAACACCTCCTTCATGGAGGGCGCAGCTGCCGTGTCGGCGTGGCCGACGTTGATCAGGGCGGGCTCAAAGGCGCCCGGGAAGGAACTCGTGCTCCGGGCGGCCAGGGCGAGCCGGTCCAGCTGGCCCCCCGGGCCGGTGAGGTCGTGGAAGTCGTTGTACGGGTTCGGCCCGCTCGTCGGATGGTGCTGGAAGCGGAAATGGGCCTCGCTCGAGGCCGGGCGCCCTTCCGGTGGCAGGACGCCCGCCTGCCGCAGGGTGGCCGAGAGGTCCACGGAGAGGAACTCGGGAGCCGGGAGTGGCGCCTCCGGGGGCTGCTGGTCCCGCAGGGCCCGGCGCAGGGTCGTGTAGAAGTAGTCGCCGCTGAGCAGCGAGCGCAGCCGGAACCGCCGGGCGTCCGCGGTGTCCCCGAACGGGCGCCAGGCCGGCTGCATCAGCGCCCACAGCGAGCCGCTCCCGAGCCAGACCCTCCGCACGAAGTCCAGGCCGAGGCCCCGCACCTGGGCGTAGGCGTAGATCACCGCGTTCAGGCCGCCGGCGCTCGCCCCGGCGAGCACGTCCACCCGCACCCCCTGGTACCGGGCCGCGGCGAGCAGCCGCTGGTACACCCACTCGGGAGTGCCGGTCGCGGCGGGGGCCACGGCGGCCGCCCGGCGGAGCCGGTCGATCTCGGCCACCGCGCCGCCGATCCACACCGCGAGGCTCACGCCGCCCCGCATGGCCAGCGCCAGCCGCAACTCGCGGGGACCCGCCGCCACGGTCTGGCCGGGATCCACCTTCAACGTCCCCATCTGGTGGCTCCTCCCGGTGGCCGTCACCTGCGTCGATCATTCCGGGAATGGCAGCGACCGACCACGGCTGGAGCAGAATTGCCGCCAGCCACGGCCGGAGAACGCAGCGGAGGGCGGCCCCTGCCGGGACCACCCTCCGCTGGTGCTACGAGGTGGCGGGGATCAGAAGTCCATGCCGCCCATGCCGTCGCCACCGGCAGGCATCGCCGGGGCCTTCTCCGGCTTGTCCGCGATGACGGCCTCGGTGGTGAGGAACAGCGCGGCGATCGACGCGGCGTTCTGCAGCGCCGAACGGGTCACCTTGGCCGGGTCGATGATGCCGGACTCCACCATGTTCACGTACTCGCCGGTGGCCGCATTCAGGCCCTGCCCCGGCTCGAGGTGGGACACCTTCTCCGCCACGACGCCGCCCTCGAGGCCGGCGTTCACGGCGATCTGCTTCAGCGGCGCCGAGCACGCGGTGAACACGATCTGCGCACCGGTGGCCTCGTCGCCGACGAGGCCGTCGACCTTCGCCTTGGCGGCCGCCTGCAGCAGCGCCACGCCACCGCCGGGGACGATGCCCTCCTCGACCGCGGCCTTCGCGTTGCGGACGGCATCCTCGATCCGGTGCTTGCGCTCCTTCAGCTCGACCTCGGTGGCCGCACCGACCTTGATCACCGCGACGCCGCCGGCCAGCTTGGCCAGCCGCTCCTGCAGCTTCTCGCGGTCGTACTCGGAGTCGGAGTTCTCGATCTCGCGACGGATCTGGGCGACCCGGCCCTGGATCTGCTCGGCCTCGCCGGCACCGTCCACGATCGTGGTCTCGTCCTTGGTCACCTTCACCGACCGGGCCCGGCCCAGCAGCTCGAGGGTGACCGCGTCCAGCTTCAGGCCGACCTCCTCGGAGACGACCTGGCCACCGGTCAGGATCGCGATGTCGGTCAGCATGGCCTTGCGGCGGTCACCGAAGCCCGGCGCCTTCACGGCGACCGACTTGAACGTGCCCTTGATCTTGTTCACGATCAGGCCGGCCAGCGCCTCGCCGTCGGTGTCCTCTGCGATCACCAGCAGCGGCTTGCCGGAGGAGACGACCTTCTCCAGCAGGGGCAGCAGGTCGCGCAGGTTGGAGACCTTCGAGTTGACGATCAGGATGTACGGGTCGTCGAGGACGGCCTCCATCCGCTCGGCGTCGGTCACGAAGTACGGGGAGATGAAGCCCTTGTCGAAGCGCATGCCCTCGGTGAGCTCGAGGTCGAGCCCGAAGGT
>JBDHZJ010000036.1:0-11744 GCA_039811825.1 Propionicimonas sp. | reverse complement strand
TCAGCGGGCGCCGAGGAGGTGCTCGGTGGCCAGCTGCTGGAGCCGGACGAAGCCGAAGCCCTTGCCGTTGTAGTACGCGTCGGTGTCGAAGTCCTCGAACGCGGAGGTGTCGGCGAGCAGTTCGGCGTAGCCCTCGCCCTCGGCCAGGGTCGGCACGGCCAGCTCGGGCACCTTGCAGTCGGCCAGCACCTGCTGCACCTCCGGATCGGCCCGGAACGCCGCCGCCCGCTCCTTCAGCAGCAGGTAGGTCTTCATGTTCGCCTGCACCGAGTCCCAGACGCCGGTCTCGTCCTCGGTCCGCGAGGGCTTGTAGTCGAAGTGCCGCATGCCGGTGTAGGCCTGGCCGCCGTCCGGGCCGCCGTTCTCCAGCAGGTCGACCAGCGCGAACGCGTTGTGCAGGTCACCGTGGCCGAAGACCAGGTCCTGGTCGTACTTGATCCCCCGCTGCCCGTTCAGGTCGATGTGGAACAACTTGCCGTGGTACAGCGCCTGAGCGATCGCCGTGGCGAAGTTCAACCCGGCCATCTGCTCGTGCCCCACCTCGGGGTTCAGCCCGACCATGTCGGGACGCTCCAGCGACTCGATGAACGCCAGCGCATGCCCGACCGTCGGCAGCAGGATGTCGCCACGGGGCTCGTTCGGCTTCGGCTCGATCGCGAACCGGATGTCATAACCGGAGTCGACGACGTACTGGCCGAGCATGTTCACGGCCTCGCGGTAGCGCTCCAGCGCCGAACGGATGTCCTTGGCCGCGTCGTACTCCGCGCCCTCGCGTCCACCCCACATCACGAACACCTTCGCACCCAGCTCCGCGGCCAGGTCGAGGTTGCGCAGCACCTTGCGCAGCGCGAACCGGCGCACGGCGCGGTCGTTGGAGGTGAACCCGCCGTCCTTGAACACCGGCTGGGAGAACAGGTTGGTGGTGATCATCGGCACCTTCAAGCCGGTCGCGGCCAGGGCGCCCTTCAACCGCTCGATCTGGTGGCGCCGCTCGTCCTCGGTCGATCCGAACGCGAACAGGTCGTCGTCATGGAACGTCAGGCCGTAGGCGCCGTAGGAGGCGAGCTTCTCCACCACGTGCACCACGTCCAGCGGGGCACGGGTCGGACCGCCGAACGGGTCCTGGCCGTTGTAGCCGACCGTCCACAGGCCGAAGGTGAACTGGTCCGAAGGCGAAGGAGTGAGGGTCACGGGTGGCGTCCATTCTCTCGACGGTGAGTATTCGTTGTGGTACACAACATATCTCATCCGTCCGGTAGTCTGCCAGCGGATCAGGGAAGTGGGGAGGCCGGGCGTGCCCAAGGGAACCACCGAGGACGTGAGGCAGCAGAACCTCGCGGCCGTACTGGGCCTCCTCTACCGCGGCGGGCCCGCGTCCCGCTCCTCGCTGGGCCGGCGCACCGGACGCAACCGGTCCACGATCGGCAGCCTGGTCGGCGACCTCGTCGACCTCGGCCTGGTCAGCGAGAGCGACCCGGACCTGGTCGGCCAGGTGGGCCGTCCCAGCCCGGTGGTGTCGATCCGTCCCGAGGTGACCGCGATCGCGGTGAACCCCGAGATCGACGCGCTCACGATCGGGCTGGTGGGCCTCGACGGCACCGTGCGCAGCACGATCCGCCACGAGTACGACCGGATCCCCACCGCAGCGCAGGTCCTCGACGTGTGCGCCACGGTGATCGCCGGCATGGGGGCCGACCGGGACGGACTGCTGGTCGCGGGCGTGGGGGTCGCGGTGCCCGGCCAGGTGCGCACCGGCGACGGCGTCGTCCGCAACGCCCCCCACCTGGACTGGCACGACCAGCCCTTCGGCCAACCCCTCGCCGAGGCGACCGGCCACCGGGTGCTGGTGGCCAACGACGCCGCGCTCGGCGCGCTGGCCGAGCACGAGTTCGGCGCCGGACGCGACCACGACCACCTGGTCTACGTCAACGGCGGCGCCTCCGGCATCGGCGGCGGCGTGATCACCGGCGGGACGCTGCTCGGCGGCGGCGCCGGCTACGCGGGCGAGCTGGGCCACGTGCGGGTCTCCGGCTCGAACGCCCTCGACTCGGCCGGCTTCGCAGGGACGCTGGAGGCGGAGGTCACCCGGGCGGAACTGCTCGCCGCCCTCGGCCTGCCCCGCGCCGACCCCGCACAGTTCGAGGCCGCGCTGCTCGCCGACCGGTCGGACGCCGTCGCGGCGATCGTCGAGCGGCAGCTCGGCCACCTGGGCACCGCCCTGGCCACCGCGATCAACCTGTTCAACCCGGAGGTGATCGCGCTCGGCGGCTTCCTCGCCGCGCTGCAGGCCTACCACCCCACACGCCTCGACGAGCTGGTCGCCGGCGCGGCGCTGGCGCCCTCCCTGGAGGGCGTCCGGATCACCCCGGCCGAACTGGGCCCGAACCTGCTCATGGTCGGGGCGGCCGGGCTGGCGTTCCGTCCCCTGCTGGACGACCCCGCCTCGATCAGCGGCTGACCGGGCCGCTCCAGTCCCAAAGCGGCAGCACCGCGCCGCGCGGCACGGAGTGGGGCGAATCGGGGTGCTCCGCCATTCGTCGTGTGGACCACGCGAAGTAGTCGTGCAGGGCCGTTCGGGTGTCGCCCGCGAGCCCGACGTCATCCAGCGCCTGGTCGAAGCAGGCGATCGCGCGTTCGTCGAGTTCGGTGTGGACGCCGTTGCCGGCGTGCATCCTCAGCACCCTCGCCTCCGTGCCCAGGTCCGCGGTGTAGGCGGGCGGTCCGCCCAGCGCCTCGCCCCAGTACGCGGCCAGCCGCGCCAGGTGCTGTGGGTGCTGTCCGGGGTGCTCGAACGGGTGGGCCGCGACCGGGTCGGCCAGGCAGCGCTCGTGCCACGCGTGAGCGAGTGCCAACAGTCCGTCCGCTCCCCCGGCGGCCTGGTAGAGGGTCTGCACCCGCCCAGCGTCCGGCCGGCGACGGCGTCGGCTCAAGGCCGGTGCGCAGAACTCAGTAGGTGATCACCTGGTCGCTGGAGTGGCCGTGCAAGCGGCGGGCGGCCTCGGCGAGCGACCCGGACAGCGACGGGTAGACGGTGAAGCTCTCGGCGAGCTGGTCGACGGTGAGCTTGTTGCGCACGGCCACCGACAGCGGGTGGACCAGTTCGGACGCGGACGGCGCGACCACCACCGCCCCGACGATGATGCCGGTGGTGGGCAGGCAGAAGATCTTCACGAAGCCGTCGTGCAGCGCCTGCATCTTCGCCCGGGCGTTGCCGCGCAGCGGCAGCATCATGGTCAGGCCGCGAACCACGCCGGTGTCGATGTCGGTCTGGCTGCAGCCGACGGTGGCGATCTCGGGCGCGGTGAACACGTTGGCCGAGACCGTGCGCAGGTCGAGCGGGGCCACCGAATCGCCCAGGGAGTGCCACATGGCGATCCGTCCCTGCATGGCGGCGACGCTCGCGAGGGCGAACACCGGGGTGCAGTCGCCGGCCGCGTAGACGCCGCGCGCGCTCGTCCGCGAGACCCGGTCGACCTCGATGTGCCCGGACGCGGTGAGCCGCACCCCGGCCTCCTCCAGCCCGATGTGCGCGGTGTTGGGGATGGCTCCGACCGCCATCAGGCAGTGCGAGCCGGTCACGGTGGTGCCGTCGCCCAGGCGCACCACGACCTCGTCGCCGTGGCGCTCGGCCGCCACCGCGCGGGCGCCGTTGAGCACGGTCATGCCGCTGTTCTCGAACACCTGCTGGATCACCCGGGCGGCGTCGTCGTCGTGGCCGGGCAGCACCTGGTGGCGGGAGGAGACCAGGGTCACCGGCACGCCGAGCGCGGAGTAGGCGCTGGCGAACTCGGCGCCGGTGACGCCGGAACCGACCACGACCAGGTGCTCGGGCACCTCCTGCAGGTCGTAGATCTGGGACCAGGTGAAGATCCGCTCCCCGTCCGGCGGGGCGGACTCGAGTTCGCGGGGGTGCGCGCCGGTGGAGACGAGCACGATGTCGGCCGGGAGGGCCTCCTCGCCGTCCGCGGTCTGGGCGATCACGCGCTGGGCGCCGTCGAGGCGTCCGGTGCCGGTGATGATCCGGACGCCGTCGGCGCGCAGCCGGTCGGCGATGTCGTAGGACTGGGCCTGCGCGAGGCCGCGGATCCGGGCGTGCACACGACCCAGGTCGACACCCACCGCCGTGCCGAGGTGCCGGTCGTCGCCGATCAGGTGCAGGCCGAGTTCCTCGGCGCTGCGGATCTTCGTCATCACCTCGGCGGCGGCGATCAGGGTCTTGGACGGCACCACGTCGGTGAGCACGGCCGACCCGCCGACGCCGCGGCGTTCGACGAGCGTCACCCGTCCCCCGAGTTGCCGCGCCACCAGCGCCGCCTCGTAGCCACCAGGTCCGCCACCGATGATCACCACGTCCGTCACGGCAGAATTCTCCCACGCCCGCCCCCCGCTCCGGTCGCGGACCGAGTTGGGGACGGTTCCTTACTCGGTCCACCTCCCGGAGTGGACCGAGTAAGGAACCGTCCCCAACTCGGTCCAACTCGGTCCGGCGGGGGTCGCTGCACGGATCCGGGCACTCGGCGGCTTAGGCTCTCAGGGTGCCGAGCCGCCTCTCCCCACAGACCATCGTCCTCGCCGCCGTCTCGGTGGCGGGTGTCCTCGTCAGTGTCGCCATGGTGCTGGTGGGGCTGCCCGAGGCGACCCCCGCCCAGTCGGTGCTGCTCGAACTGTCCTCGCTGCCACTGTCGGTCTCGGTCGGTGCCGGCGTGCTGATCCTGCACCGGCGTGCCGACAAGCCGATCGGGCCGCGCTCCCGGGCCGCGCTCGCCGTCGGGTTCGCCGTCGGCGCGTTCGGCCTGCTGATGATGGCCTGGGCCTATCTGGTCGGCCCCCGTGACCTCGTCCACGCCGGCCAGGTGCTGGTCTGGCTGGGCCTGCTGGCGGCGCTGCTGGTGATGATCCGACGGCAGCCGCGGCAACGGATGACCCGGTTCCACGTCCCCGAGGACGAGGACGCACCGGCTTCTGCTGACCGGGGCCAGACCCCGTCGTTATAGTCATCGGGTGAGCTCAGCGACGAACCCGAAGGAGCTGGCCCGCGAGGCCGCCGCCGCCCTGACCGAACGCCTCGGCGTCGGCTCGATCGACCTGGCCCTGGTGCTCGGTTCCGGCTGGTCCGGGGCGTCCACCGGCCTCGGCGAACCGATCGGCGAGTGCCTGCTGGAGGAGCTCCCCGGCTTCGCGAAGCCCGTGGTGGCCGGGCACGGCGGGGCACTGAAGCTGATCCGGACGCCGGCCGGCAAGGTGGCCGCCCTGTTCACCGGGCGCACCCACTTCTACGAGGGACGCGGCGTCGCAGCCGTCGTGCACGGCGTCCGCACCGCGGCGGCGGCCGGCGCGACCGCGATCGTCCTGACCAACGGCTGCGGCGGCCTGCACGTCGAGTGGGCGCCCGGCACCCCGGTGCTGATCCGCGACCACATCAACCTCACCGGGGCCACGCCGCTGGAGGGCGCCACGTTCATCGACCTCACCGAGGCCTACTCCGCGCGGCTGCGGGCACTGGCCCACGAGGTCGACGCATCGCTCGCCGAGGGGGTCTACGTCCAGTTCCGCGGGCCCCAGTACGAGACCCCCGCCGAGGTGAGGATGGCGCAGTTCCTCGGCGGCGACCTGGTCGGCATGTCGACCACGCTGGAGACGATCGCCGCCCGCGAGGCCGGCCTCGAGGTGCTCGGCGTCTCGCTGGTCACCAACCCCGGCGCGGGCATCTCGCCCACACCACTGGAGCACGCCGAGGTGATCGAGGCCGGGAAGGCCGCCGAGCCGCGGCTGCGCGGCCTGCTGGCCGGCCTGCTCGAACGGCTGTAGGAGGATCCGTGACCGACGCAACGCTGCGCGAGGCGGTCATCGCCTGGCGGGACCAGGATCCGGATGTGGCGACCGCCGCGGCGCTGGACGACCTGCTCATCCGGGCCGACGAGGGGGACGCCGGTGCCCTGGCCGAGCTCGAGTCGGCGTTCGCCGGGCCGCTGGAGTTCGGTACGGCCGGCCTGCGCGGGCCGCTGGGTCCGGGTCCGGCCCGGATGAACCGGGTCGTGGTGAGCCAGGCGGCGGCCGGCCTGGCCGCGCACCTGCGCAGCCTCGGCCTGGAGGGCGGACGGGTGATCGTCGGGTTCGACGCCCGCTACAACTCCGAGGTGTTCGCCGCGGACACCGCAGAGATCCTCGCCGGGGCGGGCCTGTTCCCGCTGCTGTGCTCGCGCCCGCTGCCCACCCCGGTGGTCGCGTTCGGCATCCGCCACTTCGAGTGCGTGGCCGGGGTCGTCGTCACGGCGTCCCACAATCCCCCGCAGGACAACGGCTACAAGGTCTACCTGGGCGACGGCTCCCAGATCGTGCCGCCCACCGACAGCCAGATCGCCGCGCAGATCGCCGCGGTCGCGGCCCACCCGGTGGCCGACATCGCCCGTAGCGACGACTACCCGCTGGTCGGGGACGAACTGGTCGACGCCTACGTGGCCAGGGCCGCCTCGCTGGTGCCGCCCGAGGCGCCGCGCGACGTGACCTGGGTGTACACCGCGATGCACGGGGTCGGCGCGGCGGTGGTCGACCAGGTCGTGGCCGCGTCCGGGTTCGGCGAGCCGTACCGGGTGGCCGCGCAGATCGAGCCCGACCCGGCCTTCCCGACCGTGCCGTTCCCGAACCCGGAGGAACCCGGCGCCATCGACCTCGCCCTCGGCCTCGCCATCGAGACCCGCGCCGACATCGCGATCGCCAACGACCCGGACGCCGACCGCTGCGCCGCGGCCGCCGTGGTCGACGGGAGCTGGCGGATGCTCACCGGCGACGAACTCGGCGCGCTGCTGGCCGACGACCTGCTCCGCCGCGGCGTGAGCGGGACCTACGCCTGCTCGGTCGTCTCCAGCACGCTGCTGGCCTCGATGGCCGCCGCGCACGGCCAGCCGTTCGCGACCACGCTGACCGGGTTCAAGTGGATCGGACGGGTACCCGGGCTGGCGTTCGGCTACGAGGAGGCGATCGGCTACTGCACCGACGCCGCCGCCGTGCCCGACAAGGACGGCATCACCACCCTGGTCCGGATCCTCGCCCTCGTCGCCGAACTGAAGGCGGCCGGGCAAACCGTGGCGCAGCGGCTCGACGAGATCGCCCGCGACTACGGCGTACACCTCACCTCACAACTCGCGTTCCGCGTGGCCGACCTGAGCCTGATCGCCGACGCGATGGCGCGTGTCCGGGCCACTCCCCCGGTCGAGCTGGCCGGAGAACCGGTCTCGGCGACCGACCTCGCGACCGGCGGCGCCGAGCTGCCGCCCACCGACGGCATGCTGTTCGAGGGCGCCTCCGTGCGCGTGGTGGTGCGTCCCTCGGGCACCGAGCCCAAACTCAAGTGCTACCTGCAGGTGCGGCTGCCCGCCGGCGGCGACCTCGCGTCCGACCGGGCCAGGGCCGCGGAACTCATGGCCCGGGCGCGCGCCGACATGACCACAGCCCTCGGCCTGTGAGCGGGGCGCCTCCGCGGCTGGTGCTGATCGCCGGCGCGTCCGGCAGCGGCAAGTCCCGGCTGGCGCACCTGGCCGGCTGCCCGTCCCTGCGGCTGGACGACTTCTACTTCGACGCCGACCACCCCGACCTGCCGCGCTCGCCGCTCGGGATCGTGGACTGGGACGACCCGCGCTGCTGGGCCGCGGACGCCGCCGTCGCCGCGCTGAAGGAGTTGCTGGCGTCCGGACGGATCGTGGCGCCGGCCTACTCGATCCCGGAGAGCCGCCGGGTGGGCAGCCACGAGGTGCGCCTGGACGGAGCGTCCTGCCTGACCGCCGAAGGCATCTTCGCGATCGAATTCCTGGCCACCTGCCGCGCCGCCGGCCTGGCCGCCGACGCCGTCTACCTCGACCGTCCCGGCTTCGTGGTGTTCTGGCTGCGGTTGCGCCGCGACCTGGCCCGGAAGCGCAAGCCCCCGCGGATCCTGTTCCGGCGCGGGCTCGCGCTCTGGCGTGCCCAGCCGGCGCTGAAGCGCAAGGCGCTCGCCGCCGGGTTCACCCCGATGTCGATGCGGGCCGCCGTCGCGCACCTCGCCAGCACTTCGCCGTAAGACCGGCCGTCAACGGCCACTTCGAAGCCACGCCGAACATCGTTCAGTGTTGCCCGACTCCCGCCGGCTTGTTAGGGTCGGCAGTCGGCGCCGGTCCTCGAACCGGCGGTGGGCCGCGTGCGTCGGGGGAGATTCCTCCGGATGTACGTACGGTGTGGGGAGTCTCGTGCGCCGGCGATGAGCGCCGGTGTTCCACGAGCCCGGGGGCCGAACCCCCGTGCGGGATTCCACGACCCGGTCGGCGGTGACTCCGCCCGGAGGGACGAGTGGACGAAACGACAATCGCGTTGCGTGCCGAAGGCCTGTTCAAGGTCTTCGGACCACGCCCGCAGGCGGCGGTACGCAAGCTTCACGAGGGAATCGGTCGGGATGAACTCGGCGACAACGTGACCGCTGCGGTCATCGACGCGTCGTTCGAGGTGAAGGTCGGCGAGATCTTCGTCGTGATGGGCTTGTCAGGATCCGGCAAGTCGACGCTGATCCGGATGCTGAACGGCCTCTGGGATGCCACCGCGGGCAGCGTCACGATCGGCGGCGAGACCATCACCGGCGTCAGCCACAAGCGCCTCCGCGAGATCCGGGAGCAGCGGATCTCGATGGTGTTCCAGCACTTCGGGCTGCTCCCCCACCGCACCGTGCTCGACAACGTCGCCTACGGCCTCGAGATCCGCAAGGTGCCGCGGGCCGAACGCGAGGCCCGGGCGCGTGAGGTGGTCCGGCTGGTCGGCCTCGAGGGCTGGGAGCGGCGACTGCCGGGCCAGCTGTCCGGCGGCATGAAGCAGCGCGTGGGCCTCGCCCGGGCGCTGGCCGCCGACACCGAGGTGCTGCTCATGGACGAGGCGTTCTCCGCCCTCGACCCCCTGATCCGGCGCGAGATGCAGGAGCAGCTGCTGGAGCTGCAGGAGAGCCTCGGCAAGACCATCGTCTTCATCACCCACGACCTGAACGAGGCCATGTTCCTGGGTGACCGGATCGCGGTGATGCGGGACGGGCGGATCGTCCAGATCGGCACCCCGGAGGACATCCTCACCGACCCCGCCAACGACTACGTCGCCCAGTTCGTCCAGGACGTCGACCGCGCCCGGGTGCTCACTGCCGGCGCCGTGATGGAGCAGCCGCGCGCCCTCGTCCAGCTCGGCGCCGGCCCGCGGGCGGCCCTGCGGGCAATGCGGGACACCCAGTCGGCGACGGCGTTCGTGGTCGACCGCGGACGCAAGCTGGTCGGCCGGATCAGCGACCGCGCAGCGCTCGACCTCGTCCGGGCCGGGGAGACCAGCCTGAAGGGACACCTCAGGACGGCGGCCACCGTGGAGCCCTCTGCCCTGCTCGCCGACCTGTTCATGACCGCGGTGGAGACCTCGGCGCCACTCGCGGTGGTCGATGCCGGGCAGCGACTGCTGGGCGTGGTGCCGCGGGTCACGCTGCTGGCCGCCCTCGGCGGCGAGACCGAGGCCGGCCGGACCGCCCCGCTCGCGCACCGGGCGCTGCCGACGTCCGTGATCGACACCGTCCTGGAACCGGCGCCGACGAACGGGGAGGTGGGCTGATGGACGGCTTCCGCATTCCGATCGGTGACTGGGTCGCCGATGGCGTCGACTGGGTGGTGCAGAACGCCGAGACACCTTTCCTGTGGCTGCGCACCCTCTTCCTCGGTCTCTACGACCTGCTCGACGCGGCCCTGACCAGCGTCTCCCCGTGGCTCCTGATCGTCCTCGTCGTCGTCCTGGCGCTGTTCGCGCGGGGCTGGGTGTTCGCCCTCGGCGGCGGCATCGGCCTGATCCTGATCATGGGCATGGACCAGTGGACCAACGCGATGGACACCCTGTCGCTGGTGCTGGTCTCCGCGTTCCTGGCGATCGTGATCTCGATCCCGCTGGGCATCCTCGCCGCGAAGTCCAGAGCCGTCTCCCTGGTGGTCCGCCCGATCATGGATTTCCTGCAGACCATGCCCGCCTTCGTCTACCTGATTCCTGCGCTGCCGCTGTTCCGCGTGGGCGTCGCACCGGGCATCGTCGCCACGATCATCTTCGCGCTCGCCCCGGGCGTCCGGCTCACCGAACTGGGCATCCGCGGCGTCGACCGCGAGGTGGTGGAGGCCGGCGCGGCCTTCGGCGCCACCCCCGCGCGCATCCTGCGCCAGATCCAGCTCCCGCTCGCGATGCCCAGCATCATGGCCGGCGTCAACCAGGTGATCATGCTGTCGTTGTCGATGGTCGTGATCGCCGGGCTGGTCGGCGCCGGTGGCCTGGGCGGTGACGTGATCGCGTCGCTGAACCGGCTGGACACCTCGCTCGGCGTGGAGGCCGGGCTCTCCGTGGTGATCCTCGCGATCCTGCTCGACCGGTTCACCAGCGCCTTCGGCGAACACCGCGGGCTGTACGCGCGGCTGCGCGCCCGGCAGATCGCCGCCCGCGAAGCGAACGGCTCCGGCGCCGACGACGACCGGGAGGTGCGGGCGGACGCCACGGTCGCCTGAGCCCGACGACTCCGCGGCCAGTGGGTCGCGTGCGTGTGGATCGCCGAACGGTCCCCGCGTCCACGGCGGGACGGAGACTCCGCCTGCCGGGAAAGGAATACCAATCATGAAGAAGCTGGCCACCGCGCTCACCGCCGCGGCCGCAGCGACCACACTGTTCATCGGGGGGTGTTCGTCGACGGCCCCCGGAACCACGACCTCAGAGTCGACGAGCGACAAGACCGTCACCCTCGCCGTCTTCAACGGCTGGGACGAGGGCATCGCGAGCTCCGAGTTGTGGAAGGCGATCCTGGAGGACAAGGGCTACACGGTGAACCTCGAGTACGCCGACGTGGCGCCGTTGTTCGCCGGCCTGTCGACCGGGGACTACGACTTCGCGACGGACATCTGGCTGCCGACCACCCACGCGTCCTACATCGACGAGTTCGGTGACAAGATCGTCGACGTCGGCACCTGGTTCGACCAGGCGAAGCTCACCCTCGCGGTGAACGAGGACGCCCCGATCACCTCGCTGGACGAGCTGGCCGCGAACGCCGACGCCTTCGACAACAAGATCATCGGCATCGAGCCGGGCGCCGGCCTGACCAAGACCGTCGAGGAGAAGGTCATCCCGGAGTACGGCCTGGACAAGATGACATTCACCACCTCCTCCACCGCAGCCATGCTCACCGAGCTGAAGGCCGCCACGGACGCCGGCGAGAACATCGTGGTCACCTTGTGGGAGCCACACTGGGCCTACAGCGCGTTCCCGATCCGCAACCTCGAGGACCCGAAGGGCACCCTGGGCGCCGCCGAGGGCATCCACGTGTACAGCCGCACCGGCTTTGCCGACGACCATGCCGAGGTCGCGGGCTGGCTCGCCGACTTCACGATGACCCCCGACCAGCTCTACAGCCTGGAGGACCTGCTGTTCAACCAGAACGACACCGACGACTACGGTCCGCTGGTGAAGCAGTGGATCTCCGAGAACCAGGACTACGTCGATTCGCTGACCAGCTGACGCTGGACCACAGCCCGGCCACGAGGGGTCCCGACGCCAGGTCGGGGCCCTTCGTCGTCGGCGAATGGGCCGCTTTCCACTTCTGGCGTCCTTGCCCTTACGATGAAGAGCGTGACCCCTGAGTTCATACTCTTGGCACTCGTTGTTATCACGGCGTTGGCCTTCGATTTCACCAACGGGTTCCATGACACAGCGAACGCCATGGCCACCTCGAT
>JBDHZJ010000035.1:0-12013 GCA_039811825.1 Propionicimonas sp. | reverse complement strand
AGGGCCCACGCCCACGGCTTCATCATCGCGCTGCCCGGCGGCTACGACGCCGAGATCGGCGAGCGGGGGGTGAAGCTCTCCGGCGGCCAGAAGCAGCGGATCGCGGTGGCGCGTGCGCTGCTGAAGGACGCGCCGATCCTCGTCCTCGACGAGGCCACCAGCTCGCTGGACTCGAAGGCGGAGCGGCTCGTCCAGGAGGGCCTGGAGGAGCTGATGGCCGAGCGCACCACGCTGATCATCGCCCACCGGCTGAGCACGATCAGTTCGGTCGACCGGATCATCACCCTGCGCGACGGCCGGATCGACGAGATCGGTACCCCGGACGAGCTGGCCGCCACCGACGGCATCTACGCCGAGTTGCTCGAACTCCAGCACGCCGGCACGAAGGCCGGCCGCAAGCGACTGCAGCGCTACGAGATCCTCGGCTGACCCCGGAATTTCGGGTGGTGGACCGAGTTGGGGACGGTTCCGAACTCGGTCCACCCGGACGTGGACCGAGTTAGGAACCGTCCCCAACTCGGTCCAGGCGATGCGTGGCAGGATGCTGCGGTGAGCCGAACCCGCCTCCTCGAGGCCCGCGATGCGGAGGCGCTCGCCGCGGTGCTCGTCCGCAGCCGGACGTTCCTCGAGCCGTGGGAGCCCGTCCGTCCCGACCACTACTTCACGGTCGAGGGCCAGGCGGACGCGGTGGGGGACTCGTTGCGCCGCCACGCCGAGGGCACGATGCTGCCCCACGTGATCGTGGACGACGACGGTGCCGTGGTGGGCCGGATCAACCTGAACAACATCGTCCGCGGCCCCTTCCAGTCGGCGAGCGTCGGCTACTGGCTCGCGGAGGGGGCCGGCGGACGCGGGCTGGCGACCGGCGCCGTCGCCGAGCTGGTCCGGATCGCCTTCACCGAGCAGGGCCTGCACCGCGTCGAGGCGGGCACGATCCCGGAGAACTTCCGTTCCCAGATGGTGCTGCGGCGCAACGGCTTCACCCAGTTCGGCTACGCCCCCCGCTACCTCAACATCGCGGGAGCCTGGGCAGACCACCTGCTCTTCCAGAAGCTCGCCGACGAGTGAGGCGGGCTGTGCCATGCTTCTAGATGCGAGGGCAGGGGAGCCCACCGAGCAGGAGAGCAGATGAGCGAACAGGACCCGGAAGCGCCGGAGCCGAAGAAACGCGTCCTCTTCCTGTTCTCGGACACCGGTGGCGGCCATCGCTCCGCGACCGAGGCCATGATCGAGTCGCTCGAGCTGGAGTTCCCGGGCCGGTTCGAGCCGCGCATGGTCGACTTCTTCCGCGAGTACTACCCCAGCCCGCTGCGCTTCGCGCCCGAGATCTACCCACCGATCTCGCGGGTGCCGCAGGCCTGGCGGTTCACGTTCCGCGCCTTCGACAGCAAGGGACGGGCGCGGGCGGTCACCCAGATCTCCTACCCGTACGTGCGGCGGGGGGCCAAGCGGCTCGTCCGGGAGAACCCCGCGGACCTGATCGTGTCGGTGCACCCGCTCGTGAACGCCCACCTGGTCCGGGCGATGCGGCACTCCCCGATCCCGTTCCTCACCGTGGTCACCGACCTGGTCTCGACCCATGCCCTCTGGTACGACCGGCGCTCCGACCTGGTGGTCGTCCCCACCGACGAGGCCAGGGAGAAGGCGATCGAGTACGGCATCGCGGAGGGCAACCTGCGCGTGATCGGCCTGCCGGTGGCCGACCGGTTCAGCAAGCCCATGGACGACCGGATGGACTGGCGCGGGCGGATGGGCTGGCGGACGGACCTGCCGGTGATCCTGCTCGTCGGCGGCGGCGACGGCATGGGCCCGCTGAAGCGGGTGGCCAAGGCGATCAACGAGGCGCGGCTGAAGGCGACGCTGGTGGTGATCTGTGGACGCAACACGGAGTTGAAGGCCGACCTGGAGCAGGTGGACTGGCGGATGCCCGTGCACCTGTACGGGTTCACCACCGAGATGCCGCAGTTCATGGCCGCCTCCGACATGCTGGTCACGAAGGCGGGCCCGGGCACGATCAGCGAGGCGTTCATCAGCGGGCTGCCGCTGGTGCTGTACGCCCGGCTGCCCGGCCAGGAGGACGGCAACGTCCGCTACGTCGAGAAGCTGCGGGCGGGGGTGTGGGCGCCCCGTCCGCGGGAGGTCGTGGACGCGCTGCGTCGCTGGGTGGACGACCCGGTCGCCCGGGAGCGGGCCGCGGAGGCCAGCCGGCGTGCCGCGAAACCCGACGCCGCCCGCCGGATCGCGCGGCTGATCGCCGACCAGGTGGGCATCGAGTCCTGACCCACGGGTCGCTCCCAGCCGCCGCACAGGATGGCTTGGCAACGCCTACTACTCTGGTGGGTCGGACGTGTGAGCCCTCGATCCCGTCATTCCCGGTACAGGCGGGACGCCGGGTGGGCTGATGAGGATGTGACAAGAGGTCGTGACCGAGGAGAAGCAGGACACCCCGGGCCAGAAGGAACCGCTCAAGGTTTCCTTCTCCCTGCCGCAGATCACCGGGGGTGCCCTCGCGGCCGCCACGGCTGCGGCGATCGGCTCGCAACTCGGTGTGGCCGGCACGATCCTCGGCGCCATGGTCGCGAGCATCGTCGGTGGCGTGGCGGGCACGCTCTACAGCGCGGGGATCGACCGCACCCACCGCAAGGTGAGCGACGCGATCGTCCGCGGCTACGACCGGCTGCGGCACGACGAGGCTTACGACCCGGAGGAGCTGCACCCGCTCGAGGCGGACGGCGGTGCCACGCAGGTGCTGCCGGGCGTGGCCGCGGCGGCGACCGCACCGACCGACAGTGCCGCCACCCAGGCGTTGCCGGGCCTCGATGACTCGGTGTTCCGTAGCTCGACCGACGCGAGTCCGGCGCTGGCGCCGGAGGGTTCGCCGCGCAGGCGGAAGCCGGTGTGGACCGTGATGGCCGTGACAGCGGGCGCGATGTTCCTGGTGGCGCTGGTGGTGGTCACGGTCGTCGAACTCGGCCTCGGGCACTCGCTGGGCGGTGGCTCGGGCACGACGGTCGGGCAGGTCGTGCCGAGGTCGAGCACGACGCCCGCCCCGACGGCGACCGCCACGGCCACGGCGACCGCCACCGAGACGGCGACGACGGAGCCGACCGCGACCACGGAGCCGACGGCGACCGAGGTGCCGACGGCAACCACGGAGCCGACGGCGACGGAGGTGCCGACCGCGTCCGAGACCTCGGTGCCGGCCGGCAACGTCGCGTCCACCGAGCCGGTGGATTCCGCCCAGCCCGTCGGCTGACCGCATCCCGGCTACCCGGCTGGAGTATGACCCGACCCCCGCGTCGATGGGGACGGTTCCTTCGATTCGCGGGGACGGTTCTTGCGATTCGCGGGGACGGTTCCTTTCCGGTTCACCGGTCGCCCCGAGCGCCGGCTTGGGGACGGTTCCTTCGAGTCGATGGGGACGGTTCCTTTCCGGTTCAGCTGCTGACAAGGGTCGATGCACGGGCCGACCGGGTTGGGGACGGTTCTCTTGAACCGGAAAGGAACCGTCCCCGCGAACCGGAATGGGAACCGTCCCCGTGAACAGGAAAGGAACCGTCCCCGTGAACCGGAATGGGGACGGTTCTTGCGAACCGGAAAGGAACCGTCCCCGGTCAGTCGAAGTTGTTCACCATGAAGGCGGCGGCGCGCGTGACGTACTCGCCGAACTCGGCGCGCTCGGGCTCGGGCAGGTCGAGGGAGTCCAGGGCGGCGTTCATGTGCAGCAGCCAGCGGTCGCGCATGTCCGGCGTGACCGGGAACGGCGCGTGCCGGATCCGCAGCCGGGGATGGCCCCTGGTCTCGGAGTACGTGTGCGGCCCTCCCCAGTACTGCTCGAGGAACATGCGCAGCCGCTCGGCGGCCGGAGCGAGGTCCTCCTCGGGGTAAAGGGCGCGCAGGGCAGGGTCGGACGCCACCCCGCGGTAGAACTCGTCGACGAGCCGCACGAAGGTGGCGTGTCCGCCGACGCGGTCGTAGAGCGGGGCCGGTGAATCCACGCACCCATTCTCCGCATCCCGGCGCCCGGACGCCAACGGAGGCTACCCTGCTGCGGTGACGAACCCCCGTGGTCTCCTGCTCGCGGCAGCCCTGGCGGGCTCGCTCGTGCTCGCGGCGTGTGCGACCGCACCCGAGAACGACCGGCCACCGGCCCCTCGAGTCGCCCGCTCGTCCCTCGCCGGCTCCTCCGGGGAGCCCGGCTCGACCGACCGGGCGGACAGCGCCGGCGGATCCGCGTCCGCGCTCGCGTCCGTCCTCAAGGTCGGGCTGGGCGCGGGTGCCGGCCTCGGCGGACGGCAGGTGTTCCCGTCCGACAACCCGTGGAACACGCGGATCGACACCGCGCCGGTCGACCCGGACTCGGACGCGCTGATCGCCTCCCTCGCCGGCAACCTGCACGCCGACTTCGGCGCGAACTGGAACGGCGGCCCGTTCGGCATCCCGTACGTCGTGGTGAAGGGCAGCCAGAAGAAGGTGCGGGTGACGTTCACCTACGCGTCCGAGAGCGACAAGGGGCGCTACCCGATCCCGAAGAAGGCGCCGGTCGAGGGCGGCGCGAAGTCGACCGGCGACCGGCACCTGATCGTGCTCGACCGCAAGCACTGGAAGCTCTACGAGTTGTACGACGCGCACCGCAAGAAGGGCGGCAAGTACTGGACTGCCGGCTCGGGCGCGATCTTCGACCTGAAGTCCAACGCGCTGCGTCCGGCCGGCTGGACCAGCGCGGACGCCGCCGGCCTGCCGATCTTCCCGGGACTGGTCCGCTACGACGAGGTGAAGGCCGGGGTGATCACGCATGCGCTGCGGTTCACCGTCGCACAGACGCGGCGGGCCTACGTCTCACCGGCCCGCCACTACGCCAGCAGCAACACCGACCCGAACCTGCCGCCGATGGGCATGCGGGTGCGGTTGAAGGCCGACTTCGACATCTCCGGCTTCCCGACCCAGGCGCGGGTGGTGCTGCAGGCGCTGCAGACCTACGGGATGATCGTGGCCGACAACGGCTCGAACTGGTTCGTCTCCGGCGCTCCGGACAAGCACTGGGACGACGCCGCGCTGAACACCCTGAAGTCCGTGCCGGGCAGCGCGTTCGAGGTGGTCGAAATGGAGGACGTCACCATCGGCTGAGTAGTTCCTCGCCGACGACCCGCACCTGAGGGGGACGATCGCCCGGGCCGTTACCGTCCGTTTCGGTTCGTGGGTTACCGTCGGGGGCATGGTTGCGGCGGTTCAGGTGGTCGGCGTTCTGGCGTCGCTGTCCCTGCTGGCCGGAACGGCGACGCCGTGGGAGGCGTTACCCTCCGCCGCGCCCGCGGCCGTCGTGGTAGCACCTGCGCCCGCGCCTGCGTCCCCTCTCGCGGCATTGCTGCCGGCCGAGACCGCGTCGGCGATCGAAGGGCAACCGGCGGGGCAGAAGCAGACGGCCGCGAAGAAGAGGCAGGCGCAGTCCACGCAGCCCGCCTCGACCCCGCCGGACTGCGCGAAGCTGAAGTGCATCGCGCTGACCATGGACGACGGCCCGGTTGCCAACACGGCGCGGGTGCTGGACCTGCTGCGCAGGGAGCAGGTGCACGCCACGTTCTTCGTGACCGGCGTGAACGCGAGCGCCCGTCCCGGGATCATCCGGCGGATGGTCGCGGACGGCAATGCCGTCGGCAACCACTCCTGGAACCATCCGCAGTTCTGGCACATCAGCAAGGCGGCGGTCCGCCGCCAGCTGGCCCGCACGGACGCCGTGCTGAAGCGGATCACCGGGAAGCGACCGACGATCGTCCGGACGCCCTTCGGCGAGTTCGACGCGCGGGTGCGTGCGGTCGCGAAGTCCCGCGGCCAGGCGCTGATCCAGTGGAGCGTCGACCCGGTGGACTGGCGCGACCACAACAGCAGGCTGGTCACGAAGCGGGTGCTGAAGAACGCCCGCCGGGACGCGATCATCCTCAGCCACGACGTCTGGCCAACCACCCGCCGCGCCTACGCGGGGATAATCCGCGGCCTGAAGGCGAAGGGCTACACCCTGGTCACCGTCCCCGAGCTGCTCGCCGGTCGGGCGAAGCCCGGCGTGGTCTACTTCCGCGGCTGACGGGCCGCGCGCTCTCGGCGGGCGCTTGGACGCGTTCGGCGGCGTGGTCGACGACGCTCGCCGGGGACGGTTCTTTTCCGGTTCACTCGTTTCCCCTTGTCAGAGGACTGAACCGGATTGGGAACCGTCCCCGTGAACCGGAAGGGGGACGGTTCTTGTGAACGGGAATGGAACCGTCCCTGTGAACCGGAAGGGGGACGGTTCTCGTGAACGGGAAAGGAACCGTCCCCGTGAACGGGAAAGGAACCGTCCCCGTGAACGGGAAAGGAACCGTCCCCGTGAACCGGAAAGGAACCGTCCCCGTGAACCGGAAAGGAACCGTCCCCTCAGATGTGGCGGGCGCTCTGGTAGCGGGCGAGCGCCTCGATGCGCTCGGCGGCGTGGTCGACGATCCGTTCGGGGTAACCGTGGGCATAGCCGTCGGTGGCCTCCCAGGGACGGTGGGCGGCTGCGCCCGCGAGGTGCCCCAGTTCCGGCACCCAACGCCGCACGTACTCGCCGTCCGGGTCGAACCGCTCACCCTGCGTGACCGGGTTGAACACCCGGAAGTACGGCGCCGCGTCCGTGCCCGTGCCCGCGACCCACTGCCAGCCGTGCGCGTTGGAGGCCAGGTCGCCGTCGATCAGGTGCTCGAGGAAGTGCGCGGCGCCATGCGGCCACCACACGTGCAGGTCCTTGGTCAGGAAGCTCGCCGTGATCATCCGCACCCGATTGTGCATCCAGCCGGACGCGAGCAGCTGCCGCATGCCGGCGTCCACGATCGGGAAGCCGGTGTGACCCTCGCGCCAGGCGTCGAAGCGTTCGCCCGGCTCATCGTAGGCGACGGCAAGCGGGTTCAGGTCGGAGCCCAGCGAGTCCGGGTGGCGGTGCAGCACGTCGGCGTAGAACTCCCGCCAGGCCAGCTCGATGGTGAACCGCTCCGCGCCCTTGCCGCGCCGTCCGGCCAGGTCGGCCAGCAGCGTGCGGGGGTGCAGCACGCCGAACTTGAGGTACGGCGAGAGGCGTGACGTGCCGTCCACCCCGGGCTGGTCCCGGCTCTCGTCGTAGCGGACCAGCCCGGCGGAGAGGAACTCCTCCCAGCGGGCCGTCGCCGCGTCCTCCCCGGCCGGCGGCAGTGTGATCGGGCAGTCGGTGCGGGCGGCGTCGAGCATCGCCCACGCCGCAGGATCGCCCGGCGCGTCGGCCAGCACCAACCCGGGCGGTGCCAGGGCCGGGCCACGCCAGCCGTGCTCGCGCCAGGCGCGCAGGAACGGGGTGAACACCCGGTAGCCCTCGCCGCTCGCGTTCCGCACCCGGCCGGGCGTCACCGCGTACGGCGAGCCGGTGGCCACCCAGGTGACGCCGGCTGCGGCCAGGCCGTCCCGGACGGCGGCGTCGCGCGCCGCACCACCCGGCTCGGTCTCGGCCGACACGTGCACGGCGGTCGCACCGACTTCCGCGGCCAGCGCGGGGATCACCTGCCGCGGGTCGCCCCGGCGCAGGCACAGGTGGCCCTCGTAGCGGGCGTCCAGCGCCCTGAGGGTGGCAGCCAGCCAACCACGGCGCACCGGTCCGGCGGGATCGAAGAACTCGGGGTCGAGCACGAAGACCGGCAGCACCGGGTCGTGGGCCGCCGCGGCGGCGAGCGCCGGGTGGTCGGCGCGGCGCAGGTCGCGCCGCAGCCAGAGCAGGGACGGCCCGCTCACCCGGGCCCCACTTCGGTGGCGAGCCGTGCCGCCGCCGCCCCGATGGAGTGGCCGAGCTGGTGGCCCGGTTCGCCGACCAGGCGCTGGTGGCGTCCGCCGAGCCGGATCTCGACGGCCGGCCCGGACGCGAGCAGGTCGACCACTCGAGCGGCCGCGGCGGCGTCGCGGCGGCGCGGCACGTTGGTCACGGCGAACCGGGGCCGCAGCCGGGCGGCGCCGTCGGCCCACGCGTCCAGTGGCACCTGCGCGCCGAGGTAGACGGTCGGTACCCCGGCCCGGACCGCTGCCACGGCGAACGCGAGCAGCCCGAGCTGGTGGTCGACGCCAGGCGGCGTGCCGACCAGCACCGGGTTCCGGCCCTGGCGTCGCGGGGTCGCGTCATGGATCGCATACAGCTGCCGGCTCACGGCGTTGGCGACGAGGTGCTCGCCGGCCACGGAGACCGTGCCCGCCGCCCAGGCGCGTCCGAGCTGTGCCAGGGCCGGCATCAGCCAGTGGTCGACCACGGCCTCGAACGGAGCCCGTGCGAAGCGGTCGCCGATCTCACGGGCGACCCGGTCGGCGTCCAGCTCTCCCGCTGCCCCGATCAGTTCCGCGTACGGGTCGGCGCCGTCGCCGAAGCGGCCGCGGGCGACCTCGGTGGCGGCCGCGCGCGGGGACCAGCCGGCCTCGACCAGCTGGTGCATCGCGGTGATCCGGGCGACGTCTGCGTCGTCGTAGACGCGGTAGCCCGACTCCGTGCGTGCCGGGTGGAGCAGGTCGTAGCGGCGTTCCCAGGCGCGCAGGGTGTGCTCGGGGACGCCGGTGAGCGCCGCCGCCTTCCTGATTGTCAGCATGCTGTCGGATGGATGCGGGCTGGAACTGTGTGCACGACCAGAAGACTACGCACATTGTCTAAGGTTTGGGGAGATGACTTGTCTGCGTAGTTGGGTCGGCGTCAGCATCTTGTCGAACCTTTGCAGGAGGTGCCGATGCCGGATCGACTTCGCTGGTGGGTCGTCGCGGGCAGCGCCGCGGCGATGCTGCTCGGCACGCTCCACGGATCATGGCTGCTCGGCGCGCCGGTCGAGCAGGCCGCGGCAGGCAGCCTCTCCGCAGAGGCGAGCACGCTCGGGTTGTGGGCGAGCGCCGCGGTGATCGGTGCGCTGGCAGGCGTCCCTGGCCTGCTGGGGCTCCGGTTCGGTGGTCCGGCCCGCCGTCCGCTGCCCGTCCACATCCGCCGCTGACCTCGCCCACCCCTCCCGGAGCGGGGACGGTTCTTGAGAACCGGAAAGGAACCGTCCCCGCGAACCGAGGGGACGGTTCTTGTGAACTGGAAAGGAACCGTCCCCGCGAACGGGGGGGACGGTTCTTGTGAACGGGAAAGGAACCGTCCCCGCGAACCGGAAGAGAACCGTCCCCGCGAACCGGAACAGAACCGTCCCCGCGAACCGGAAAGGAACCGTCCCCGGTCAGGCGAGCCGGCGCTCCTGGGGCCAGCCATTGGTCTGCACGACGACACCGCCGGCGTGCACCAGCCGTGCCGGGAGTTCACGTTGGGTGAGCCAGCGGGGCGCGGCGTCGTCCATCAGGATCGCGGCACCGGCTGCCGCGCCGGCACGCTCGCAGGTGCGGGCCGCCACGGTCACCGAGCGCCACGCCCCGGACGTGGCCGAGCGCGTCGCCAGTCCCCCGGGCCAGCCCATCGAGATCACCGGGTAGCCGCGGGAGTCGGGCGGGCCATCCTCGATCTCCACCTGCCACCCGCCGTCCGGGACCTCCCCGCGCACGGCGATATCGCCGCCGAGGTTCACCAGGCAGCCCACGCCCAGTGCGTCGGCGCAGCTGCGTGCGACCCAGTCCGATGCCCACGATCGGACGCTTGCGGCCACGTCCAGGCACAGCCCTTCGGGAACGGTCACCCGGCTGGCCGCCCGGTCGAGGTCGACATCCCGCCAGCCCGCGCCGACCCGGTCGTCGGTGAACCCTGAGGTGCGGAGCGCCGCCTCGAGGGCGAGCGCGAGCACGTCGCTGATCCGTTGTGGACGCCCCGACGCCAGCCCGGCGAGCTCGGAGTCGGCGCCGAGGCAGGCATCGGTCAGCTCCGCCAGGCGGGCGTGGGCCAGTGCGGCGACCTCGGGCAGGTCGGCCTCGCGAACGGTCAGCACCTCGCACCAGGTGTCCAGCGCGTTCCAGCGGGCACTGCCCACCGTCTCTCGCCCGGCCGCCCCGTTCGGAGAGCTCGTCACCTACCCGGCACCCCCGGTGTGGGTGTGCGCGCGGCCCTTGCCGACGCGGACCGTGATGCCTTGTGCGTAGTTCACCGTCGTACTGCTGTCCGTGGTGACCACGGCGGACTCGGTCGTGGCCGCCGACGGGGCGAGCGTGAACCAGCCGGCCACGCCGAAGGTCGCACCCAGGATCCCGAGGCCGACCCCGGCCATCCGCGCTGCCGTGCCGCTGCGGTCCCTGCCGTCGTCGGGTGAATCCATGCCCCCACCCTCGACCCGCGGTGTGTGAACAGGCTGTGTGCCTGCTGGTGGCTCGCTGAAAGCGGACCTGTCAGGTCAGGATGTGGTCGACCGTGTCGACCTGAACGCCATCGCTGCTGTTCACGGAGTGCAGTGCGTCGCCCCGAACCCGTTTGGCGATCCGGCTCAGGGCGACGTCGGTGATGTTGAGGAAGCTCGCCAGGTCGCGTTGGGTGACCCGCTGGACGAGGCCGGGATGCTCGCGCAGCAACGACCGATAGCGCTGTTCGGGTGTGGCGCGCAGCCACCCGGCGTCCGACTGGAGCGTGGTGGCGTGCATCAGCGCGATCGTCGTGATCAGCCGCGCCCACTGCAGGTGCTGGGTGGAGAGGTGGTCGATCACCCGGTAGTTCACCCGCAGCAGCAGGCTGGGCTCGATGGCCGTGACGGTGTGCACGGTCTCGGCCTCGACCGCCGCCCGCAGGGTTTCCGAGCGCGGATGCAGGCCGCGGGAGGCCACCCGCCGCACGCCGTCGATCCCCAGCGCCGACATCGACGCGAGCACGTCGCCCTCCTCGGGGAAGAAGACGGTGGTGAGCCGATCGCCCTCACTGAGCATCTGCGCCTTGAACAGGCCACGCTGCACGAAATAGATGTACGGGTGGTGCTCGCCGACACTGAACAGCACCGCGCCCGGCTCGACCCGCAGCACCCGAACGTTGCTCGCGAACAGATCCCACTGCGGCAACTCGCACCCGGCGTAGGCCTCGAGCAGGAGCCGGAGGCTGCGCATCGCATGGCCGGTAGCTGCTCCGTCGACGATCATGGGGTGTCCTCCTCGTCCGCCGGGGGTGCCGCGTGCTCAATTCAGTAATTCAGTGCGTGTTGTATCCGATTGATCCAGGTCAAACCAACCTGCACGAACCTTGACTCAGGTTAGCTGCTGGCTGGCCGGGTCGCGGGGGGTCTGAGAGGTTTTCTTGATGCTTGGCGGGGTAGGGACGTGCGGCGGGGCTGCGTCCGAGGGGAGAAGGACGATGGGTTGTGCTGCCCGGGTGCGGAATAGCCGCGCCGAGGCCGTCTTGACCGTCCCGGATAATGAACCACAGGCATCCGGAGGGACTCTCGGCCCCGTGTTGGTGGCGGCGGGTGGCGGCCCGTCTCCTGCCAGCTGTGGTCGAGGAGCGAACTGAGCTCGGCTCCCCAATTGAGCCGGTTCGCGGGTGGGCGTTCGGACTTCGGTCCGGGCGCCCACTTTTTGTTGCCCGGCCGGGGTCGGCGCGGTTAGCCGAGCGGGACGAGGTTCCGCACCACGGCGAACGCCAGCGCCGCACCGCCGAGCGCGGCGTACCAGAGGCGCTGGTCGGCCAGGCGTCCGGACGGGCGGAGCGCGGGGCCACCGAGCAGCTCCACGATCGAGAGGACGCCGGCGAGCGCCACGCCGACCAGGAGCAGGAACACGAACTGGTTGGACGCCCACGCCGCGCCGATGTCGCCGTGGAGCAGATTCGCGCCGAGAGTGGTGGCGCCGCAGAACGGGCAGAGCGTGTGGGTGAGGGAGCGCCAGGGGCAAGGAATTCCGTACCCGCTGAACGCATAAATGCCACTGGCGGAAAGCCCGATCGCGCCGAACACCGCAGCGGAACGCACCCGGATCAGGGCGGTCGAGGCGGCGGAATGCGACGAGTTCGGCACGCCGTCATTATCCCTCCATACCCCGAAGGCGCTTCTCGGCCCTAGGATCAGTCGCATCAATCCATCTAGGGAGAGAGCATGTCCGACCAGAATCCGACCACGCC
>JBDHZJ010000034.1:0-12037 GCA_039811825.1 Propionicimonas sp. | reverse complement strand
GTCGGGGTGACAGGATTTGAACCTGCGACCTCATCGTCCCGAACGATGCGCGCTACCAAGCTGCGCCACACCCCGAACAGCCCTGACTGGGTCAGGGCCGAGTGGCAGTCTAGCCGAACTGCGAAGGCTCAGCCATTCGGGCCCGGAGTCAGCGTGAGCAGCGTCACCTCGGGCGGGCACGCGAACCGGTACGGGGCGAACGGGGACGAGCCGACGCCGGCGGAGACGTGCAGCCACAGCGAGTTGTCGCCTGCCTGGTAGCGGCTCAGGCCCTTGGCCTGGGCGGGCGGCAGGTCGCAGTTCGTGGTCAGCGCGCCCCAGCCCGGCACGCACACCTGGCCGCCGTGGGTGTGGCCCGCGAACGCCAGCGGAACCCCGTCGGCGGCCATGGCGTCGAGCACCCGCGCATACGGCGCGTGGGTGACACCGATCGAGAGGTCGGTCCCTTCGGAGGCCGGCCCCGCGACGCTCGAGTAGTCGTCCCGGTGCAGGTGGGCGTCATCGGTGCCGCGGAACTCGATCCGCACCCCGCGGACGTCGATCGTCGCCCTGTGCCCGGTCACGTCCTGCCAGGCGCCGGACGTGAGCCCCGCGCGCAGGTCCTCGGTCGGCAGCAGCTCCCGGCTCTCGTGCACCCCGTGCCGGCTCGTCGAGGACGCCAGGTACCCCAACGGGTTCGACACCCCGGACGCGGTGTAGTCGTTCGAGCCGAACGCGAACACCCCCGGTACGTCGAGCAGCCGGCCAAAGGCGTCCAGCAGCGGCGCCAGCGCGTTCGCGTGCGCGATGTTGTCGCCGGTGTTCACCACCAGGTCGGGTTCCAGCCCGGCCAGCGCCGCCACGAACTCGCGCCGGTCCCTCTGGTACGTGGCCAGGTGGATGTCGGAGACGTGCAGCACCCGCAGCCGCGGCGCTCCCGGGGGCAGCACGGGCACGCTCGCCCGGCGTACCCGGTACGAGTGCGCCTCGACGAACGTGCCGTAGGCCACGCAGGCCGCACCGGCGAGCGCGAGCCTGCCTGCGACCTTGCCGATCACGTCAGCGTTTCCGGGGCGGCGTGACGGGGGTCGTGGGCGTTGTCGTGGGCACCGGGTCGGGCGCCGGCTTCGCCCCCTTGGAAATGATGATCCCGACGGTGCTGCCCTTCGAGACGGCGCCGGTCCGGGTGGTCCCGACCAGGCCGCCCTTGGGCACCGTGTCCGAGAACGAGTAGGTGTAGTAGCTGTCGAACCCGGCCCGGGACAGCCTCGCCTTGCAGGCGGCGGGGCCGAGGCCCGCACAACTGGGCACGCCCACGGTCTCGCCGTTCAGGATCGACTGCGGCGGGTCGACGAACTGGTCCTTCTTCTTGATGTCCTTGAGCGCCTGCGTCATGGCCGGCTGCATCATCTTGTGGCCCGCGTCCGAGCCGTAGCCCGACAACCAGGTGCCCGAGTGCGGCAGCCTCACGCCGCGAAGGTAGTTCTGCCCGCGCGCCTTCCAGAACTTCTTGATCGGCTTGCGCGGGCTGTTGTCGTAGCTGATCACCGCAGCGGTGACGAGGTTCGGCGTGTAGCCGATCGTCCACTCTGCCTTGTTCAGCGGCACGGTGCCGGTCTTGCCGGCGAGGGTGTAGCCGGGAATCCGGACGCTGCTCAGCGTGCCACCCGATCCGGTGTACGGGCCCTGGAACACCTTGTTGACCGCGTCCGCGAGACCCTTGTCGATCACCTTCTTGCAGCCGGCGCTCGGCGTGTCGTACTCGTGACCTTCCTTGTTCACGATCGACTTGATGATGATCGGGCTGCACTTGACGCCGCGGTTGGCGAACGTGCCGTAGGCGGTCACCATCGACAGCGGCGTGATCTCCGCGGAGCCGAGGGTGAAGGCCGCGATGTTGTTGTACTCCGCGACGAGGTCCTTGCCGTTGGCAAGCTCGAGGCCCACGGTCTTGGCCATCCTCGTGGTGGCGCAGATGCCGACGCTCTGTTCCAGGGGCACGTAGTAGTTGTTGACCGACTGGGCCGTGCCGTTCCACATGTTGTAGTTGCCGACCTCGGGGTTGTCCACCACCCAGCGCTTCTGGATCTTGAACGCGCCGGAACACGACTTGAACGTCTCGCCCTGGTAGTTCCGGCTTCGCGTCACCCGGTAGCTGGTGTTCACCCCGTAGCCGTCGTTGAGCGCGGCGGCGGCGACGAACACCTTGAACGTCGACCCGCCCTGGAAGCCGTCCGCGCCGTGGTAGCCCTTGCCCACGGCGTAGTTGTAGAAGGTCTCGCCCTTGCGCCAGTTGGTGCCCATCGTCGGTCTGCTCTGGGCCATCGCCCGGATCAGGCCGGTCTGCGGATCCATCATCACGATCACGCCGATCGCCGGGTCCTTGGCGTGGACGTTCCTGGAGACCACCTTCTGCGCCTTCTTCTGTGCCTTCAGGTCGATCTCGGTGGTGATGGTGAGGCCGCCGCGGTAGATCCGGTCCAGCCGCTCGTCCTCCGTGGCGCCCAGGTCGGTGGCCTGCTTGGTGAGCACCTGCAGGGCGTAATCACAGATGAACGGCAGGTCCGAGTTGGCGCAGCCCTTGCGCTTGAAGGTCATCTTGCTCTCGTCGAACTTCGTCGCCTTGGCGTCGGTCGCCTCCTGCGGGGTGATCAGCTTCAGCTCCAGCATGCGGTTGATCACGTCATTGCGACGCTGGATGCCGGGCACCGGGTGGGTCACCGGGTTGGTCGCCACCGGGTTGCGCACCAGCCCGGCCAGCATGGCGGCCTGCGGCAGCGTCAGGTCCGCCGCGCTCACCCCGAAGTAGTGCCGCGCGGCCGCCTGGACGCCGTAGGCGCCGTCGCCGTAGTAGGAGATGTTGAGGTAGCGCTCGAGGATCTCGTCCTTGGTGAACTGCTTCTCGACCGCGATGGCGTAGCGGAGTTCGCGAATCTTGCGGGCGACCGTGTTCTCGGTCGCCGCAGCCTTGGCCACGGCGTCGTTGTTCTCCTCCGCCTGCTCGATCAGGACGAGCCGGACGTACTGCTGGGTGAGGCTCGAAGCGCCCTGGGTGTTGCCCTGGCTGGTGGACACCAGTGCGCGCAGCGTGCCCTGCAGGTCCATGGCGCCGTGCTCGTAGAAGCGGTGGTCCTCGATGGCCACCTGGGCCTGCTGCATGATCGGCGCGATCTTGCTCAGCGGCACATAGGCGCGGTTCTCGTCGTAGAAGTAGGCGATCACCTTGCCGTCCGAGGTGAGCAGCCGCGACCGTTCCGCCTGGGGCGTCGCCTCGAGTTCGGTGGGCAGGTTGTCGAGGCTCGAGACCGCCTCCTTGCCGGCACCGGTCGCCATGCCCGTGATCGGCACGATCAGCCCGGCCGCGAGCAGGCCACCGAGGACGGCTACCACCACGAACATGATCAACGAGTAGAGCCGTTTCCCCATGCGCATGGGTCCAAGGGTACGTTACGACCCCCAACGCTTCGAATGCGACGTGCGAGCGTCGGATCCGGTTCCGGATCGCCCCTAGCCGCGGGCAGCTTCTTGACATAGCCTGACCCGTACACCTAGCAATTGCGTAACTGCTTCTTGCGGGTGCCCCCGGGGAAAGGATGAGAGCAATGACGCTCGGAGTCGACGACTGGACCCTCCAGGCCAAGTGCCGTGGCCTGCAGGACGAGCTGTTCCCTGAGGGTGCCGACCAGAAGCGGGCCCGGTCGGTCTGCTTCAGTTGCCCCGTGCGCAACGAGTGCCTCGCCGAAGCCCTGGACAACCGGATCGAGTGGGGCGTGTGGGGCGGAATGACCGAGCGGGAGCGCCGCCAACTGCTGCGCCAGCGCACCGACATCACGTCGTGGACGTCGATCCTCTGCCCGAAGCACCGCCGCTGCGACTGATCGGCGACCCGTCCGGGATCGTCCCGGGCGCACTCGATCGTCAATACTGAGCCCATGACGAAATGGGAGTACGTGACCGTGCCCCTGCTGGTGCACGCCACCAAGCAGATCCTGGACAACTGGGGAGCGGACGGCTGGGAGCTCGTGCAGATCGTGCCCGGGCCGAATGCGGAGAACCTGGTGGCCTACCTCAAGCGGCCGGTCGAGGGATGAACGAGGAACTGGACGAGACGCCCGCCTCGGCCCGCCTCGCCGAACTGGGGATCGAGCTGCCCGCCGTCCCGACGCCAGTGGCCGCCTACCTGCCCGCGCTGCTGTCCTCGGGCCAGGTGTTCACCGCCGGGCAGCTGCCGTTCGTGGACGGGCAGCTCGCCGGGGTGGGCAAGGTCGGCGCCGGGGTCAGCCCCGAGCGGGGGGCCGAGCTGGCCCGGATCGCCGCCCTCAACGCGATCGCGGCCGCTGCGTCCGTCGCCGGCGGCGTGGACGGGATCCGCCGGGTCGTGAAGCTGGTCGTCTACGTCGCCAGCGATCCCTCGTTCACCGGCCAGCCGGCCGTCGCCAACGGCGCGTCCGGACTGCTGCAGGAGGTGTTCGGCCCGCGCGGCTCCCACGCCCGCAGCGCGGTCGGGGTGGCGGTGCTGCCGCTGGACTCCCCGGTGGAGGTCGAACTCGTCGTCGAGGCCAGCGCAGCCTCGTTCTGATCGTGGTCCCAGGCGAATCCCGGACGGCGCTGGTGCGCCGCGCGCGGGCGATGAACCGGCTCCTCGGGGAGCTGTACCCGGACGCGCACTGCGAACTCGACCACGCGAGCCCGCTGCAGCTGCTGGTGGCCACCGTGCTGTCCGCGCAGTCCACCGACCGGCGGGTGAACACGGTCACGCCCGTGCTGTTCGCCCGGTACCCGGACGCGGCCGCGCTCGCCGCGGCCGACCGTGCCGAACTCGAGGAACTGATCACGCCGACCGGCTTCTTCCGCGCCAAGACCGAATCGCTGCTCAAGCTCGGGGCTGCGCTGGTGGAGAACTTCGGCGGCGTCGTGCCCGACACCCTGGCCGAGCTCGTCACGCTGCCCGGCGTGGGGCGGAAGACGGCCAACGTGGTGCTCACCGACGCCTTCGGCGTGCCCGGCATCACCACCGACACCCACCTGATCCGGCTCGCCCGGCGGTTCGGCTGGACCGATGCCGAGAAGCCCGCCGACATCGAGGCCGAGGTGGGTGCGCTGTTCCCGAAGCCGGACTGGATCATGGTGAACCACCACGTGATCTGGCACGGACGGCGCCGCTGCCACGCCCGGCGTCCCGCCTGCGGTGCCTGCCCGCTGGTCCGGCTCTGCCCGGCCTATGGTGAAGGCCCGACCGATCCGAAGGTCGCGGAGAAGCTGATCAGGGAGCCACGCGGATGACTCGACGGCAGGCGGCACGGGCCGCGGCGGCGCTGGTGCTCGCCGTGCTGCTCGCCGGGTGCGCTGACCTGCTGCCCGGGGTGGGTGGTGCGGCGTCCGACCCGGTCGCGGCGACGCCGTCCGGGGCCGGTGCGGAGCCGAGCCCGACTCCGACCGACCTCGTCGCCGCCCGCAAGGCAGCCGGTATCGAGGACTGCCCGACGACCGGCAAGGCTGCCGCGGTGCCCGGCGGCCTGCCCGACGTGACCCTCGACTGCCTGGGCGGCGATACGACGGTGCGCCTGGCCGCGTTGCGCGGGCCGATGCTGGTCAACCTGTGGGCGCAGTGGTGCCCGCCCTGCCGGGCCGAGGCCGGGCACCTCGCGGCGTTCGCGAGCACGCAGCAGGACGTGGCGGTGCTCGGCATCGACTACGCCGACCCCGACCCGGCGCTGGCCATCGAGTTCGCCCAGCTCACCGCGATGACCTACCCCCACCTCGCCGACCCGGACAACACCCTCAAGGCGCCGCTGGGGGTTGCCGGCATCCCGTACACCCTGCTGATCGACGCCGACGGGAAGATCGTGGCGCGGCACCCGGGCCAGTTCACCTCGCTGGAGAACGTGCAGGAGTGGGTGGCGGAAGGGCTCGGCGGGTGAGTGCGCCGGTTCCGGCCGAGTTGCGGGACGCGAGCGCCCGGTTCACCCGTCCGGACGCGCTGCGGTTCATCGCCGGCGCGCGGGCGCCGCAGGGGAAGCGGGCCGCGGCCGTCCTGATCCTGCTGAGCGGAGAACCGGCGAACTACGAGGTAGTACTCGTGGAGAAACGGGCCGACCTGCGCTCGCACGCGGGCCAGATCGCCTTCCCCGGCGGGTCGGTGGAGCCGGGCGACCCGGACGTGGTCGCCGCCGCCCTGCGCGAGGCGGACGAGGAGGTCGGCGTCGTGCCGGCGTCGGTGGACGTGCTCGGCATGCTGCCGGCCGCGCACATCCCGCGCAGCGGCTTCGACGTCACGTCGGTGGTGGGCTGGTGGCGCGACCCCGTCCGGCTGCTGCCCGTGGACACCTTCGAGATCCAGGCCGTGCACCAGGTGCCCGTCGCGCGCCTGCTCGACCCGGCCAACCGCAGCACCTGGACGCACCCGCGCGGGTTCGCCGGTCCCGCGTTCAGCCTCGACGACCTCTACGTGTGGGGATTCACCGCCTACCTCCTCGACGGGCTGTTCGAACTGCTCGGCTGGACCCGGCCGTGGGACGTGGAGCGGGTCACGCAGATCCCGCCACGTTTCCTCAGCGAACGGCTCTGACCACTCCCGCGCGGGTGGGGCACGCGCAAGGATGGGGTCATGGCTCCGTGGTGGCAAAGCGCAGTGGTGTACCAGATCTATCCGCGGTCGTTCGCCGACAGCGACGGGGACGGTGTCGGCGACCTGCCGGGCATCGTCGCCCACCTCGACCACCTCAGCGCGCTCGGCGTGGACGTGGTCTGGCTGTCCCCGGTGTACCGCTCGCCGATGGACGACAACGGCTACGACATCTCCGACTACAACGACATCGACCCGCTCTTCGGCACCCTCGACGACCTCGACACGCTGGTCGCCGGCCTGCACGAACGCGGCATGAAGCTCGTGATGGACCTGGTCGTGAACCACACCTCCGACGAGCACCCGTGGTTCCAGAGCGCGCGCGACCCCGCCTCGCCGTGGCGCGACTGGTACATCTGGCGTCCGGCCAGGGACGGCTTCGAACCGGGCACCCCCGGTGCCGAACCGACCAACGCCGGCTCGTTCTTCTCCGGCCCGGGGTGGCAGTTCGACCCGGTCTCCGGCCAGTACTACCTGCACCTGTTCAGCACCAGGCAGCCGGACCTGAACTGGGAGAACCCTGCGGTGCGGCAGGCCGTCTACGAGATGATGCGCTGGTGGCTCGACCGGGGCGTCGACGGGTTCCGGATGGACGTGATCAACCTGATCTCGAAGCGGTACCCGCTGGTCGATGGTGAGGTCAACGCGCCGGACGGGCTGAGCTACGACCCGTCCCCGACCGTCGAGGGTCCGCGGCTGCACGAGTTCCTGCGGGAGATGAACCGCGAGGTGGGGATCTCTGCGAAGGACCTGTTCAGCGTCGGCGAGATGATCCTCGTGGACGCCGAGACGGCCCGCTCGCACACCGACCCGGACGCCGGCGAACTCGGCATGGTGTTCACCTTCGAGCACGTCAGCATCGACTCCGCGCCCGGCGGCACCAAGTGGGACGTCGTCCCGCTGCACCTGCCCGCGCTGAAGGCGAACCTGGCGCTGTGGCAGGAGACGCTCGCCGACGTGGGCTGGAACTCGCTGTACTTCGAGAACCACGACCAGCCGCGCTCGGTGTCCCGGTTCGGCGACGACAGCCCCGAGTTCCGGGAGGCCTCGGCCAAGACCCTGGCCACGACGCTGCACCTGCTGAAGGGCACGCCGTACGTCTACCAGGGTCAGGAACTCGGCATGACCAACGCCGGCTTCACCTCGATCGACCAGTACAACGACCTCGAGTCGACCCGTTTCCACGCCCTGGCGACGGGGGCGGGAGCAGACCCGGAGCAGGTGCTCGCCGCGATCGCGTTCAAGAGCAGGGACAACGGCCGCACGCCGATGCAGTGGGACGCGTCCGCGAACGCCGGCTTCACCACAGGGACGCCGTGGCTGGCCGTGAACCCGAACCACACCGAGGTGAACGCCGCGGCCGAGGTCGCCGACCCCGGTTCGGTGTTCCACCACTACCGGAAGCTGATCGCGCTGCGGCACGACCTCGAGGTGGTGCGGCAGGGCCGGTTCGCGCTGCTGCTGCCCGAGGACGAGCACCTGTTCTGCTACACCCGCACGCTCGGCGACGAGGTGCTGCTGGTGGTGGCCAACTGGTCGTCCGGTGCGGTGCCGCTCCCGGAAGGGCTGCCGGGCCGCGCGGGCGCCGAGGTGCTGCTGGGTACCCACGACTCCGCGTCCGAGGAGCTGGCCGGCTGGGAGTCGCGGATCTACCGCCTCGCCGCGGACCGAGTAGGGGACGGTTCCTGACTCAGTCCATTCTCAGGAAGTGGACCGAGTGAGGAACCGTCCCCCACTCGGTCCGGCTACCGCTCGATCTCGGCGCGCTTGCCGGTCAGCGAGAGCGCGGCGACGTCCGCCTGGCCCTTGGCCACGGCGTCCTTCACCGCTCCGACCGACGCCTCGACGGACGCCTGGGTGGCCTCCGGCGGGGTGAAGTTCATCCGGCTCTTGCCGATCAGGGCGAGGACGCCGGCGACCAGGAAGAAGAGCACAGCCATCACGATGAAGCCCAGCGTGAGCGCGGTGAGCAGCTCGAGCCCGAACCAGGTCTGGAAGCCCAGCGAGAGCCAGAACGCGAGCCCGCTGAACAGCAGCGCGGCCCCGCTCAGGCCCACGTAGGCGGCGCCGCCGAACAGCCCGGCGCCCACGCCCGCGGCCTTCGCCTGCGGCATGAGTTCGGCCTTGGCCAGCTCGATCTCACCCTTGACGATGGTGATGACGTCGGCCTGGATGTTCTTGATCACCTCGGCGATGTCGGACTGTTCGGCCATTCGGAGCTCCTTCGGCGCGCGGTACGGCCAGCCTAACGGGTGGCAGGTCTCAGAGGTTGATCTGCAACCCGTCCTCCGGCGGACGCAGCGCCGAGCTGAACTCGCTGTGGTCCACCTCGGCCCGCCAGCACATCACCGAGTACGGCAGCAGCAGCGGTTCGGGCTGGCGCGCGGAGCTGTCGTACAGGGCGCCGACCTGGTCGAGCAACTGGTTCGCGGCCGACTCCTCGAGCGCGGCCAGCCTCGGGGCGCTGCTGACCATCTCGAGCATGCCGTCCCTGGTGATCGGCACCCACTGCCGGAAGGAGCGGTGCTCGACCACGGGGAAGTGCGCGGACGCGGCGATCGCGGCCACCGAGTACAGCTCCTCGCCGCCGGCCATCGCGTCCGGGTCGTACTCGCGCAGGATCGCAGCCAGCCGGCGCACCCACGGCACCGAGTCGTCGCGGACGGTGTAGAGCACGCTGAGCCGTCCGCCGGGGGCGAGGACGCGGGCGAACTCCTCCAGCGCGAGCCCCGGCGGCAGCAGGTGCATGCCCTGGGCGACCAGCACCTGGTCGAAGGAGCAGGGGGCGAACGGCAGCGCGTCCGGCGCGGCGGCCACGACCTGCAAGGCGGGGTACCGACGGCGGCTCGCCCGGGCCGCCGATCCGGCCCGGTCGGCGAGCATGACCCGGTTGCCCTGGCCGACGAGCCGGTTCGCGGTCACCGCGGACGGCCGGCCGATCGCCAGCACGCGCCCGGGTTCGGACGGCGCGAGCCAGTCCAGCGCGGGGGCCGGGAAGGCGCCGGGGGTGCCGTTGGTCATGTCCGCATGCTAAGCGACGGGTGGTTGCGAGCCCCGCCGAACCTCCGGCGGCCGCCCAGCCTGTGGAGAACTACGCAGCGGCCGGAGTTGTCCACAGGCGCGCGATCGGCGTGACCGTTTCGCGCGCCGGTTGCCGAAGGTGGGGGCGTGGTGGAGGAGAACCGGGGCAGGGACGTGCTCGTGGTGGCCCGGCCGGGCGAGACCCAGGACGCGGTCCTGTCCGCGGTCGCGGCGCTGGAGCTGGACGCGGAGGTGGTGTCCGACCCGGACCGGGTGCCGGCGGCCTGGCGATCGGCCGGCACGGTCCTGGTCGCCGACGAGGTGGCGGAGCAACTGGTCGCGCTGGCGCTGCCGCATCGCGAGGGCGTGTTCCTCGTCGGCAGCGACGCGGCCGGGCTGTCGGCGTGGTCGGTGCCGCTGGCGGCGCGGGTGATCCCCCTTCCCGAGGGCGGCGCCTGGCTGGGCTCGGTGCTCGCGGATGGCGCGAGCCGCGTCCGGGCACCCGTGGTGGCGGTCGTCGGCGGTTCGGGCGGGGTCGGGGCGTCCACGCTCGCCGCGGCGCTCGCGGAGCTGGTCGGCGAGCGGGCGGACGGTGACCGGCCGGGCGGGGCCGCGCTCGTCGACGTGGACACGCTCGGCGGCGGCATCGACCTGCTGCTCGGCGCCGAGCAGTCGGACGGGTGGCGCTGGCCGCGGCTGAGCACGGCGGAGGGCCAACTGGGTGACCTGCGGCGCTACCTGCCGGTGGTGGACGGGGTGTCCGTGGTGGCGATGGCCCGTGGCCCGGCCCTCGACCTGGCCAGGGAACCCCTCGCCGCGATCGTGGCGGCACTGCGTGCCTGGCACGCACTGGTCGTGCTCGACCCGGGTCGCTCGGTGGCTCCGGCCGCGCGGGAGGCGCTGCGGCTGGCGGGGCGCCAGCTCGTGGTGGTTGGCCCGGGGGTGCGGGGTGCCGCGGCGGCCCGGCAGACCGTGGTCGCGCTCGGCCTGGAGCGGGCGGAACTGGTGCTTCGCTCCGGCCGCGGCCGGCTGCCGTCCGACCTGGTCGCCGACGCCGTCGGCGCGCCGGTGCTGGCGAGCCTGCCCGAGGAACCGGGCCTCGCGGGTGCGGCGGAGCGGGGCGAGGCCCCGGCCCGCGGCGCCCGACGCCGCTACCGCCGGGCGGTGGCCGGGCTGCTGACGCACCTGGTGGAGGCGGAGCCGCGCCATGACTGACGTCGATCTCGAGGCGGTCCGCACCCATCTGGGGCGGCACGGGCTCCCACCCGGTCCGGTGGAGGTCGGGGCGGCCCTGCGCTCGCTCGGCCTGCTGGTCAGCGACTCGGTGGTGCGGCAGACCGTGGCCGCCCTGCGCCGGGACAGCGAGGGCGCCGGGGTGCTCGATCCGCTGCTGCGGCTGCCGGGGGTCACCGACGTGATCGTGAACGCGCCCGACCAGGTCTATGTCGACCGTGGCCGCGGGCTGGAACCGGCGGACGTCCGATTCTCCGGCGAGGCGGAGGTGCGTCGGCTGGCGGTGCGCCTGGCCGCGTCCGTGGGCCGCCGGCTCGACGACGGGTCACCGTTCGTGGACGCACGGCTGGCCGGCGGGGTGCGGGTGCACGCGGTGCTGCCGTGCGTGGCCGACTCGGGTACCTGCCTGTCGCTGCGGGTGCCGAATCGGCAGCGGCTCAGCCTCGAGGACTGGGTCGCGTCCGGGAGCCTCTCCGGACAGGGTGCGAGCCTGCTCACCGGGCTCGTAGTGGCGCGGCGGGCGTTCCTGGTCTCGGGCGGAACCGGCTCGGGAAAGACCACGCTGCTGGGCGCGCTGCTCGGCCTGGTGCCGCCCGCCGAGCGGATCGTGATAGCCGAGGACTCCCGCGAGCTGCGTCCGGACCACCCCCACTGCGTGCGGCTGGAGGGCCGTCCGCCGAACGCGGAGGGCGCCGGGGCGGTGAGCCTCACCGACCTCGTCCGGCAGGCGTTGCGGATGCGGCCCGACCGGCTGGTCGTCGGCGAGGTGCGCGGCGCCGAACTCGCCGACCTGTTGAGTGCGCTGAACACCGGCCACGAGGGCGGCTGCGGCACCGTGCACGCCAACTCCGCCGGCGACGTGCCCGCCCGGCTCGAGGCGCTGGCCGCGCTCGGCGGGCTGGGTCGCGACGCCCTGCACGCCCAGCTCGCCGCCGCGCTGCAGGTGCTGGTGCACGTGCGGCGGCTGGCCGACGGGCGTCGCTGGGTGGACGAACTGAGACTGGTGCGTCCGGACCCGGCGACCGGCCGCTGCCTGACCGTGCCCGCGATCCGGTTCCGTCCGGGCTCGGCGAGCGTTCCCGGCGACGGCTACGAACAGCTCTGTCGGCTGGTCGGCGAGGGTGCGTCGTGATCGCGCTGGCCGCCCTGGCCGCCGCCCTGGCGGGCTGGCTGGCGCTC
>JBDHZJ010000033.1:0-12060 GCA_039811825.1 Propionicimonas sp. | reverse complement strand
TTCGACACAGTGGACATCCTCCCAGCCCAGCCCGAAAGCTAGGCAGATCAGTTGTCACCTATCCGTGCAGCAGACCCTTCTGGCCTCGGCTGGTGAGCGTTGGCCCTCCCTCGTGCGGGAGACGCTGCGGGAGTGATCGCCTGCGCGGCACCACGGGCCGCCCCGACGCGTCGAACGGCCATCGGCCCTGCGCCGGCACGTCCCGACCACCGTCCACCGTGCCGACCCATGGGCTCAGCAGTCGAGCCGGAACAGCGTGACCGGTCCCGAGCCTGCCATCGGGTCATCGGGCTCGCCGAGCACCGCGACGGGCTGCAGGCAGCGGACCAGTGCCTCGTCCGGCAGGCCGCCCTCCTGGCGGGTGATCGCGTCGACGTGGTCGACGACGTCGCTGATCTGCCGCCGGCGCAGGTAGTTGAGGAGCCGGCCCTGCTCGTTCGCGCTCGCCGCGTCGTCGTCGACCAGTCCGTCCAGATTGGTCACCTGCTTGCCCGAGACCACCGAGAGGATGCCCGCGTTCCACGATCCGATGTGCGTGATGTCAGGGTCGGCCCGCAGCTTCTCGGCGGCGTGGAGCATCCCGATCTGCCAGGGCCAGAGCTGCTGGCCGAGCTGACCGAGGCTGAGCGCGAGGCAGCCGACGGCGACCACGGCGGCGACCACCCGCCGCAGCCGCGGGGCCACCCGGGCGCCGAGCGCCGCGAGGACGAACGCGAGCGGCATCATCAGCGACGCCGCGTACCACGGCTGCAGCCCCTTCCCGGTCAGCAGGTAGAGCGCGCCGTAGCCGATGATCGACATCAGGGCGCCGAGAGCGAGCGGGTCCGAGAGCAGCGCGATCGAACGTCCCCGCCGCGCGGCGAGGACCGCATGGCCCGCGACCACGACGAGGACGACGACGTTGAGCACCACGCTGATCGTCCACGGCCCCGGCTCGGTCCAGGCGAGCTTCGTCCGCACGCTGCTCTGCAGCAGGGTGCCGGACACCAGCCAGGTGTGCGCGGCCGTCACGACCATGCCGGCCGACCCGCCGAGCAGCAGCAGGCCGGTGCGCTGGAAGCGGGCCGGGTCGGACCTGCGGTGGAGCGCGCAGGCCAGCCAGAGCACGAGCGGGAGCAGCAGGAAGTCGCTGCGCGTGAGTGCGGCGAGGAGACCCAGCAGCACCACCCCCGGCCGGGCGCGCGACGCAAGCACGGACGTGCCCGAGGCGACGTAGAGCGTCGCCGCGGCCGCGAGGACGACGAGGTGCGACTCCATCAGCATCGTCGCGAACATCAGCAACGGCGGGGACAGCACCACCGGCGCGACCCACGCCCCCGAGCCGAAGGCCCGGCCCGCGGCCAGCGCGACCAGCGCGGCGGCCAGGCCCAGGCAGATCGAGGCAATGACGCCCACCACGGCGAGCATCCTGATCCAGTCGCCGCCCATCGGGCCCTGGACTAGGTCGACGAGCCCCAGAAGGTGGGCGTGCAGCAGGTGGAAGCCGGACGTCGTGGACACCCCGTCGAGGGTCCAGGTGCCGAGGAGGACACGGTTGTCGGCCAGCTTGAGGTAGTAGAAGGCGTCGTCGGGCACGGCGCCGATCGCGATCCCGGGGCGAGCGGCCAGGTACGCGACGCGCACCAGCCCGGCCATGCAGACGAGCAGGCCGAGCGACCACGCGAACCAGCCGCGGAGGTGGCAGTGACCGGGCACCGGCACTACCGCGCGCGTCCGGTCGGCTGCCAGGCGACGCCGATCGCGTAGCCCTTCGGACCCTCGACCCCGGCGAGGCGATAGGTCGCCGGCGAGCCCTCGACCCGGCCCGTCCCGCCCCCGATCCGGACCAGCCCGACGTCGGCCCGGCGGCCGTGCCGGCCCGCCTTGAGCACCGCGTGGGAGAGGGTCCAGCGGGCGAGCGCACCGTCGACGGGCACGCCGAGGGCCTTCGCCACCTCGGTAGCCCGGGCGGGGTCGAGGCGCTCCACGTCCACGCCGATCCGGGAGGCCCGGTTCGCCGCGGCGGCCACCGCGACCACGACGCCGTCCGCGTAGGCCACGGAAGCCAGCGCGGGCACGCCGCGAACCAGCAGCGGCCCCACCCCCGCCGCGCCGTCCTCACCGGGCTCGGTGTCGATCGACCACGCCACCGAGCCGGGGTACAGCGATTCGAGCAGCCGGCCCAGCACGGCCCGTCCGGTCAGGAACGCCTGCCGCCGCCCGGGCGCGAAGCCGGCCAGCCGCGAGACGTCGACGGGACCCGGGACGACCTCGCGGGCCAGCGCGTCGGACGGTGCCGCCCAGCCGACCAGCACGCGCTCGGCGACGCTGCGCTGCCCGACGCCGGGCCGGTCCCGGAGGTCGACGTCGGGGAACGCCCACAGCGTGCGTTCCGCGACCTCGCCGACCAGGTCGTCGGAATCCCCCGTGCTCACGGCCCCAGACTAGGCCCGTGGACCGAGTTGGGGACGGTTCCTAACTCGGTCCACCCGGTGAAGTGGACCGAGTTAGGAACCGTCCCCAACTCGGTCCGTCAGGCGCGGGCGGCGTTCACCTCGTCGAGCATGCCCTGGACGGTGTCGAGGGATATGCCGCCGAAGCCGGCCAGGGCCGCCAGGGGGATGCTCTCCATCATCCGGATCAGGTCGGGGTCGTCGCCGAAGATCGCGCCGGCCATGCCGGTGATCATCTCGGCGAACGCGGGCACCGCCATGGCTTCGGCGACGGTCGAGTAGAGCGCGAGCGGACGGAACGGCTCGTTCCCCGCCACGGTGACGGTGCCGGACAGGCGCAGGTCACGGCTGGACGCGCCCACCTCGACGGTGTACTCGCCGCCCTCGACCACCCACGCATCGTCACGGACGCTCCAGTAGGCCAGGTCGTCGGGACCGATCGCGATCTCGACCCGCCCGGACGCACCGGGCTCCAGCACCACCGACGCGAAGCCCTTCAGCTCCCGCGGCACCCGGACCACGGCCGAGCCCGGCACCGAGACGTAGGCCTGCACGACCTCCCGTCCGGCCCGCTGCCCGGTGTTGGTCACGGTCAGCGACACCGTGAGCCCGGCCTCGTCCGCGGCCAGCGCCAGGCCGGAGTACTCGAACGTCGTGTAGGACAGGCCGTGCCCGAACGGGAACGCCGGCTCGGTCCCGGACGCGTCGTAGCCCCGGTAGCCCACGAACAGGCCCTCGCCGTAGCGCACCCCCGAGTCGTCGCCGGGGAAGTGCAGCGCGCTCGGCACGTCCGCGAGTCGGTGCGGGATCGTCTCGGTGATCTTGCCCGAGGGGTTCACCACGCCGTACAGCACGTCGGCGAGCACCCCGCCCCCGGCCTGCCCGAGCAGCCAGCCCTCCACGACCGCCCGCACCCGGTCGGCGAACGGCAGCAGCACCGACGCGCCGTTGCTCAGCACCACGACCACATTCGGGTTCGCGGCGAGGATGTCCTCCAGCAGCGCCAGCTGCTCGGCCGGCAGGTCGGCGGTGTCGCGGTCGTAGCCCTCCGACTCGTGGTTCTCGCCCAGCCCGAGGAACGCCAGCACCACGTCGGCGTCCCTCGCCACCGCCACCGCGGCCTCATGGGCGTCGGCGGCCAGCTCCTGGCCGGCCGCCGTGGTGAAGCCCGGCGCGAACGGCACCTCGTGCCCGACCAGCGCGGTGATCGCGTCGAGCGCGTTGTCCAGCCGGGTCGGGTTCACCCGCGACGAACCGGCACCCTGGTAGCGCGGGGTGCGGGCGAACTCGCCCACCACCGCGACCTTCGTCTCGCGCGCCAGCGGCAGCACCCCGTCGTTGCTCAGCAGCACCACGCACTGCTCGGCCATCCGCCGGGCCAGCGCGTGGTGGCCGTCCACGTCGAACGAGTCCGGCGCACCGTCGAGGCTCGCCAGCGCCTTTCGCACCACCGCCTCGACCCGGGCGTAGGCCTGATCGATGGTCGCGGCGTCGATCTCCCCGGTGTCCAGCGCCGCACGGACCTCCTGCTCGTGCCCCGGGTTCGCCGGCATCTCCAGGTCCAGGCCCGCCTTCAGCGCGCGCACCCGGTTCCAGACCGCGCCCCAGTCCGAGACCACGACACCGTCGAAACCCCACTCGTCGCGCAGCACCTCGGTGAGCAACCAGTGGTTCTCGGACGCGAACGTGCCGTTCACCTTGTTGTAGGAGCACATGATCGTCCACGGCTTCGCCTTCCGGACCACCTTCCCGAAGCCGCGCAGGTAGACCTCCCGCAGCGTGCGGGCGTCCACCTGCGAGTCCCGCCGCATCCGGTCGGTCTCCTGGTTGTTGGCCGCGAAGTGCTTCACTGAAGTACCGATGCCCTGCGACTGGATGCCGTTGACCAGCGCGGACGCCAGCTCCCCGGCCACGAACGGGTCCTCCGCGAAGTACTCGAAGTTGCGCCCGCACAACGGCGAGCGCTTGATGTTCATGCCAGGGCCGAGCAGCACCCCGACGTCCAGCGCACGACACTCCTCGCCCAGCGCGACGCCGACCTGCTCGACCAGGTCCGGGTCCCACGAAGACGCCAGCCCCACCGCGGGCGGGAAGCACGTGGCTGGCTCGGACGCGTTGATGCCCACGTGGTCACTGGACCCGGACTGCTTGCGCACCCCGTGCGGGCCGTCCGTCCACATCAGTTCGGGCAGTTCCGCCTCGGGAACCGCGGGCGTGTGCCAGAAGTCCGACCCTCCGGTCAGCGGGATCTTGGCGTGGACGTCGACCATGGTGGCTCCTTGCGTTGTGGGGGTCAGCCGATCCGCCCGGTGCGGGCGACGTCGGCGAACCAGCGGGCGCTGGCCTTGGGAATGCGGTTGAGGTCGGCGTCGACGCGGACGAGGCCGAACCTCTTGCCGTAGCCGTAGGACCACTCGAAGTTGTCCATCAGCGACCAGGCGAGGTAGCCGCGCACGTCGGCGCCGGCGTCCATCGCCTCCGCCACGGCGGTCAGGTGGCGACGCAGGTAGTCGATCCGGTCGGCGTCCTCGACGCTGCCATCGGCCCCGACCACGTCGTCGAACGCGGCACCGTTCTCGGTGATCACCATCGGTACGCCGGCCGGGCCGGCGTAGTCCGTGTGCAGCCAGGTGAGCAGGTTGCGCAGCCCGCCCGGGTCGACCTCCCAGCCCATGTCGGTGAGCGGCAGGTCGCGAAGCACCTGGACGGCGTCCGGCGCGGCGATGTGCGGGGTCGGCTCGGCGGGCTCGCCGGCACGGAACACGTTGGTCGTGTAGTAGTTCACGCCCAGCACGTCGATCGGCACGCTGATCGCAGCCAGGTCCTCCTCGGCGACCAGGTCCTCGGGCCAGACCTCGGCGAGGTCGTCCCGCACGTCGGCCGGGTACCGGCCGGTGAAGATCGGCTCGACGAAGAACCGGTTGGCCGTCCCGTCCACCCGACGGGCGACGTCGCGGTCCGCCGGGCTGTCGGACGCGGGCAGCGCCGGAGTGAAGTTGAGCGTGATACCCAGGCTCGCGGACGGGTCGGCCTCGCGCAGCGCCTGCACCGTCCACCCGTGCGCCAGCAGCAGGTGGTGCGCGGCCCGGATCGACGCCGCCGGGTCGGTCTCGCCGGGCGCGTGGACGCCCGCGGCGTAGCTCAGGAACGAGGCGCACCAAGGCTCGTTCAGCGTCGTCCACGTGCGCACCCGGTCGCCGAGCCGGGAGTGCACGGCCAGCGCGTAGTCGACGAACCGCTTCGCGGTGTCCCGGCTCGTCCAGCCGCCCGGCAGCGCGGCGGGCAGGTCCCAGTGGTACAGCGTCAGCCAGGGGGCCACGTCGTTGGCGAGCAGCTCGTCGACCAGGCGGGAGTAGAAGTCCATCCCGCCGGGGTTCACCACGCCGTCGTTGAACACGCGCGGCCACGACACCGAGAACCGGTAGGTGTTCATGCCGAGGTCGGCGAGCAGCTTCACGTCCCCGGCGTAGCGGTGGTAGTGGTCGCAGGCGACCGCGCCGTCCTCACCGTTGACGATCGCGCCGGGCACGCGGCAGAACACGTCCCAGATCGAGTCCTGCCTGCCGTCCTCGGCCGCCGCGCCCTCGATCTGGTACGCCGACGTGGCCGAGCCCAGGAGGAAGCCCTCCGGGAGTTCGATGCTCATGGAAAGCCTTTCCGCACTCGCGGGTCAGTCCTTGGGAACCTTGAGGCTGCCCTTCAGGTCGGGGACGTCGGAGAGCAGCCGCTTGGTGTACTCGTGCTTCGGGGTGAAGATCACCTCGTCGGTGGTGCCGCGCTCGACGACCAGGCCGTGCTCCATCACCACGACCTCGTCGGCGAAGTAGCAGGCCTGGCCGATGTCGTGGGTGATGAACAGCACGGTCAGCCCGAGGTTCTCCCGCAGGTCCTGCATCACGTTCAGGGCGCTCACCCGCAGCGAGGCGTCCAGCATCGACGTCGCCTCGTCGGCCAGCAGCACCTTCGGGTTCATCATCAGTGCCCGGGCGATCATCACCCGCTGCCGCTGGCCGCCGGAGAGCTGGTGCGGGTACTTGTTCACGGCGTCGGCCGGCTTCAGCCCGACGTAGCCGAGGCACGTCTCGATCAGTTCGTCCAGCGTCTCTTCCTGCAGCTTCTCCTGGCCCATCCCTCGACGCAGGGTGTGGCCGACGGTGAAGAACTGGTTGAACGAGGAGAAGGGGTCCTGGAACACGGCCTGCACATCGCGCCAGTACGCCCGCAGTTCGGCGCCCTTGATGTGGGTGACGTCCCTGCCCTGGTAGGTGATCGTGCCGCTGGTCACCGGCAGCAGCCGCAGCAGCATCCGGGCCAGGGTCGACTTGCCGGAGCCCGACTCGCCCACCACCGCGAGCACCTTGCCCGCGTGGAACTCCACGCTGACGTCGTCCACGGCGGTGAGGTGGCCGCCGGCGATCTTGAACTGCTTGGTCACGTGGCTCGCCGTGAGCACCGCCTCAGCGTTCGTCGTCGACTCGCTCATGCCTCGTTCACCTCCATCGGAACGGTCTCGAAAGCGTGGTCGTTGGCCCACCAGCAGGCCACCGAGTGGTTCCGCTCGTGCAGGAACTCCGGCTCCTTCAAGGAGCACTCCGGCATCGCGAACGCACACCGCGGATGGAAGCGGCAGCCCGACGGCGGGTTGCCCAGGTTGGGCGGCGAGCCGGGAATGCCGAGCACGTGCTTGGTGCGGGTCTCCTCGGTCGGGTCGAGCACCGAGGAGAGCAGCGCCGAGGTGTAGGGGTGCCGCGCGTTGTTGACCAGTTCCTCGGTCGGCCCGGTCTCCACGATCTTGCCGGCGTACATGATCGCGAGCCGGTCGGTGACCATGCTCAGCACGGGCAGGTCGTGGGTGACGAAGATCACGCCACGCATGATCTTCTTCTCGACCATCGCCAGCAGCATCTCGATCAGTGCCTTCTGGCTCGACACGTCGAGGGCGGACGTGGGTTCGTCCGCGATCAGCAGCGCCGGGTTCAGCAGCGTGGAGATCACCGTGACCATCCGCTGCTTCATGCCGCCGGAGAGCTGGTGGGCGTACTGGTCGAGCACCCGGGTGGGCATCTCCAGCATCTTCAGGCGGTCGGTCGCGCGGTCCAGGGCCTCGGCCTTGGGGGTGTCCCGCTTGTGGGCCCGCATCACGTCCACGACCAGGTCGCGGATCCGGAGCGTCGGGCTGACCGCGTTCATCGCGCCCTGGGGCAGCAGCGAGACGGTCGCCCCACGGTAGGGACGGTGCTCCTCGTTCGCTCCCTTCGCCAGCGTGCTGAGCTCGATCTCCTTGCCGTCGATCGCCATCTTGCCGGCGATCACGTACAGCGGCGGGTTGGCGATCATGGCCAGCGCGTTGCCCAGGGTCGACTTGCCGCAGCCGGACTCGCCGGCGAGGCCGAGGATCTGTCCCTCCGGCACCTCGATCGTGACGTTGTCGACGGCCGGGACGTCCTGGCCGGTGTCGGCGGCGTAGACGGCGGTGACGTTGCTGGCCCGCATCAGGATGTCGCTCATGCAGGCACCTCTTCCTTGCCCTGGATCTGCTCGGACAGCTTGCGGGCGGCCTCGGCGCGCCGCTCGGCGGCCTTGGCCAGGTTCTTCTTCTTGCCCCGGCGCAGCCGCGGATTGAACACCTCGTCCAGTGAGGACTGCAGCAGCAGCAGGGAGAAGCTGATCAGGGTCAGCATGATCGTCGGCGGCAGGAAGGCCCACCAGGCCCCGGTCGCGACCGCCTGGAAGGCCAGCGCCCAGTGCAGCTGCATGCCGAGGGAGTTCGTGCCGGACGGACCGAGGCCGAGCATCGACAGCGTCGACTCGGCGAGGATCGCGCTGGCCATCTGCAGGATCCAGGCCATCACGATGTAGCTGGCCAGGTAGGGCAGCACGTCGAAGACCATGATGCCGGGGGTGCGGGCGCCGGAGAGCTTGGCCACGTCGATGTGTTCTCGCGTGGCCACCGAACTCGCCTGGGCTCTGACCGCTCGTGCCGTCCATGGCCAGGACGTGATGCCGATCACCAGCGCCAGCCCGACGATGCCCTTCAGGAACTGGATGTCGGTGCTCTGCAGGGACATCGAGATCAGGATCAGGATGACGATCGCGGGGATCGCCAGCACGACGTTGGTGATGCCCATCAGGGCTTCCTCGAGCCAGCCGCCGACGTAGCCGGCGATCACGCCGATCAGCACGCCGATCACGGTGGCCAGCGTGCCGGCGAGCAGGCCGTTGATCAGGGAGTTCCTGGTGCTGGCCATCAGCACGGCGAGCACGTCGTAGCCGAAGTTCTCCGTGCCGAGGATCTGCTGCGGGGACGGGGCGTCGTAGAGCGAACCGACCTTGAGGTCCGGCGCGTACGGGTAGAGCAGCGGGCCGATGAAGGCCAGCACCACGATCCCGATGATCATCCCGAGGGAGACCCACATCCGCGGACCGAAGTTCAGGCTGCGCCAAGCGGGCTTGGGCTTGGACTGCGCCGGCGCGGGGGTCTGCGGAGCCTGCGGCTCCTCCGCCTCGGCGACGGCGTTGCTGATGTTCGTCATGTCACTTCTCCCCCGACTTCGCGGCCCGGATCCGTGGGTCGATGAATCCGTAGAGGACCTCGACGGCGTAGTTCGCGACCAGCACCGCGACCGTGATGATCAGGGTGACGGCCTGGACCACGGGGTAGTCGTTGGCCGCGATCGCGTTGAACAGCAGGGTGCCCATCCCGGGGTAGCTGAAGACCAGCTCGGTGATCAGGGCGCCGCCCACCATGGTGCCGATGCTCAGCGCCAGACCCGTGATCTGCGGCAGCATCGCGTTGTTGAAGATGTAGCGGGTCATCTTGGCGTCGCCGATGCCCAGGCTACGGGAGTAGTTCACGTAGTCGGAGCCGAGTTCGTAGATGGCCATCGAGCGCATGCCGACGGCCTGCCCGCCGATGTTGACCACCAGCAGCGACAGGAACGGCAACCACCAGTACTGGAGCGCGTCGCTGAAGAACGCCCAGCTCCACTCCGGTGAGGTGCCCAGCGAGTACGCCCCGCCGGGTGGGAACCAGCCCAGCATCACGGCGAAGACGTAGAGCAGGATGATCGAGAGGCAGAAGTAGGGAACGGAGGAGAACAGCAGGGACGTCGTGAAGACCGACTTGTCCCAGCTGCCACCCTTGTAGGCGGCAACGGCGCCGAGCACGTTGCCGATGATCCAGCCGAGGAAGATGGCCGGGATCTGGAGCACCAGGGTCCAGGGCAGCGACTGTGCGATCAGGTCGCTCACCGGGGTGGGGTAGAACGCGAACGACTTGCCCAGGTTCCCCTGCAGGATGCTGGTCACGTACGTCACGAACTGGTTCCACATCGGCTGGTCAAGGCCGAATTCCCGCATGAACTGCTCGTACACCCGCTGTTGCGCCTCGGAACTGGCGCCACCCTGGCCCAGTCCCGAGACGATCACGTCGACCGGGTTACCCGGGATGAGCCGCGGCAGCAGGAAGTTCAGAACCACTGCCACCACGAGCGCACCCAGGTACCAAACGGTCTTGCTCGCCAGATAGCGTCGCAGACCCATGGTGCTCCAGTTCCCTTCCGGTCAGCCGGCGATCTTCTGGATCTTGTACATCCAGGTGTTGCCTGCACCGCGGAACATCGGCGGAGCGTAGCTGTTGTTCTCGTCGGGCCAGTTGTAGAAGTTGGTCGCGTTGTACTCGTAGAACTCGTCCGGCCGGTACATGATCGGGCAGGCGGGAACTTCCTTGCGGTACAGCGAGTCCAGCTTGTCATAGGCCGCCTTCTTGGCCGCGTCGTCCGTGGCCTGCGAGGCCTCGGTCAGCATGGCCTCCACGTCGCTGTTCTTCCAGCGTCCGTAGTTGGCGAAGGTGGTCTTGCCGATCGGCTGCATCTCGGACTGGCTCATGATGTCCTTGAACCGGGCCCACGGGGTGGCGGGGTTCACGCCGGAGACGTACCAGACGGCCATGTCGAAGCTGCCGCCCTGGATGGCCTGCGTGGTCTCGGCCTGCTGCGGGAAGTTGGTCGAGCAGTCGATGCCGATCGCGTTCAGGCTCTTGGCGATGATCTCGCAGGAGGCGTTCCAGTCCGTCCAGCCGGTCGGGGTGATCAGCTTGTACGGGCCGAGCCGGGTGCCGTCGAGGGTGTAGATGCCGTCGGAGCCCTTCTTGGCGCCCGCGTCGGTGAGCAGCTTCTCCGCGGCGGTCGGGTCGTAGCTCCAGCCGTTGGCCTTGGCGTCGTCGGCGTTGAAGTACTTCTCCTCGGCGCCGGTCGGCAGGATCAGGCTGGGCTGCACCTCTGCGGAGTAGCCGGACATCGCGGTCTCGGCGATCGACGCGTAGTCAATGGCCGACGCGATGGCCTTGCGGACGGTCGCGTTGTCGAGGCCCTTCTTCGTGGTGTTCATCAGCAGCATCGGCATCGAACCCGGCACGTAGTACGGCTTGTCCTTGAGGAAGGTGCCGACCGGCTTGCCGCCCTCCCACATCTTCCAGATCTGGGAGACGAACTGCTGCATGATGTCGAGCTCGCCGGCCTGGAACTTGATGTTGCCGTCCTCGTTCGACTTGAAGATCGGGTGGATGATCTGCTTCATCACCGGCAGGCCGCCATAGAACGTCTGGCCCCAGTACTTGTCGTTGAGGGTCAGCACGACCTGGGTCTGGTCGGCCTTGTCGAGCGTGAACGGACCGGTGCCGATCGGCTTGTCCATGACCTCGGTGGGCAGCTTGTCGTCGGCGATCCCGGAGAACACCGCCTGCGGCAGCACGTAGTTCTCGGTGAGCATGCGCAGGATGTTGCTGACGTTCTTGGTCTTCTGGTTGACCGTGATCACGATCGTCGTGTCGTCGGTGGCCTCCATGGAGTCAGCCAGCTGCCAGAACGACGCCACGTTGATGCCGCTGTTCTTCTTGCCGAGCTCGTAGGAGAAGACGACGTCCTTCGCGGTGCACGCGCTGCCGTCGGAGAAGGTGACGCCGTCCTGCATGGTCAAGGTGATGGTGCTGGTGCCGTCGACCGCGTACTCCTTGGCGATGCCCGGCATGATCTCGCCGGTCAGGATGTTCCAGCGCAGCGGGGTCTCATAGACGATCTGCATCACGTTCGCCGCAGCCGGCCACGCGGCCGTCGGGGAGAGCGGGTTGAAGGTCGCCGGGGGGCCCCACTGGAAGCCGGCGATGATCAGGGCGTCGGCCGTGGTGCCGCTGCGGCCCTTGCCCACCTGGCCGTTGTTGCCGATGCCGGGCTTGGTCTCACCGGACGCGCCGCCGGAGGCGGTGCCGCCGCTGCCGCTGCCGGCGCAGGCCGCGAGCGCGATGCTGCCGGCGACGACGCCGCCCAGCTTGAGGAACGAGCGCCGCGAGGGCTTCTCGAAGATGGAATCTGACATTGCTTACCTCCATTGGTCAGGCCCGCCAGTGGGCCTCAATGAGTGGTTGATTGGGTTGTCGGTACTGCAAGTGGTGTTGGTTCGACGTCCCGGCCCTTCGCAGGGCCGCTGCTCAGGGCACCCTCATACGGCCTCACTCGGGGTCAGTGGTCTGGTGAGGGATCGCAGGGCCGGACGGGCGGTGAGCCCGGCCAGCTCGTCGTCGGCGAAGCTGCCGGACACCGTGAAGGTGTGGGCCTCGCCGGGGAACAGGTCG
>JBDHZJ010000032.1:0-12089 GCA_039811825.1 Propionicimonas sp. | reverse complement strand
ACCACGGCCAGGTCGCCGCCTGGCGCCGCGACCAGGCCCTGCAACGGACCCGCGACCGGCGTCCCGACCTGCTCTGAGGACGCCGGCGGCCGGCGCGCGCCTAGCCGGTACGCCCGGCCGTGAGTGCGCGCCGCAGCGACGAGATCCCGATCACGCCGCGCTCGTCGGCGAGGTCGGTGCCGGCGAGCAGCAGCGCGGGCGCACCGGGTTCACCGAGATCCTCGACCACGCAGATCGCGTCCGGGAAGGCGTCGTCGCGGGTGAAGTGACTGACCGTGACGATGTGGGGGATGCCGGCCGCGGCGGCGGCCCGAGCGCCGCCGCCCGAGTCCTCGATCACGACCGCGTCGGCCCGGTCCAGCCCCAGTTCGCGCAGCGCCAACAGGTAGATGTCGGGGGCCGGCTTCTTGGCCGGCACGACGTCACCGGCGAAGATGCCGGCGAGCCGCTGCCGGTCGGCCGGGCCGAGCACGGCGTCGGCCACCGATTCGACGCTGGCCGGCGCCGAGGTGGACGCGATGGCCACCAGCCAGCCGGCGTCCAGCGCCTCCTCGACCAGCCGGCGGATGCCCGGGCGTGCCGGGATCGTGCCGGAGTCGACGATGCCGCGGTACGCGGCGCTCTTGCCCACGTGCAGGTCGGCGACGAAGGCGTCCGTGTCGCCGCCGGGGACCTCCGCCTCCGGGTGGTCGGCCAGGTAGGTCAGCATCCGTTCCTTGCCGCCGCCCACCTTGAGCAGTTCCTTGTAGTCGTCGTCCGACCACCGGTAGGCCAGCCCGCGTTCGGCGAAGACCTGGTTGAAGGCGACCAGGTGCCCGTTCAGCTCGGTCTCGGCGAGGACGCCGTCACAGTCCAGGATCAGCGCGTTGGTCATCGTGCCGCCCCGTTCCGCCCGGCCGACCCGAAGATGGCCGCGTAGCCGCGCAGGACGTCCTTGGACGCCTCGGTGATCCGGTCGAAGAGCCGGACCGGTTCCCACTTGCCCGTCGCCTCGCACTCCTTGAGGTGGGCCAGCGAGGACTTCATGTAGGCGAGCTTGAGCGCGGTGGAGATGTTGATCTTGCCGACCCCGGCCTTGATGAAGTCGTCGAACTCCGCGTCGGAGAGCCCGGTGCCGCCGTGCAGCACGATCGGGAGATCGGACTTGGCCCGGATCTCGCGGGCCCGCTCCGGCAGCAGCACGGGCCGGGCGCTGTACATGCCGTGCGCGGTGCCGAGCTGCGGAGCGAGTAGATCCGTGCCGGTGTCGGTGGCGACCTCGATCAGCTGGTCGACCGTGTAGGCGTGGTGCGCCTCGTCCGAGCCGACGCCGTCCTCGACGCCGATGATGTTCTCGATCTCGCTCTCGACCGTGACGCCCGCGTCGTGCGCCTCGCGGACGACCTCCGCCGTCTCCCGCCAGGCCTGCTCCAGATCGCGATCCGAGGCATCGAAGAGCACCGACGTCCAGCCCTGACGGATCGCCTCGGTGATCACCGCGCGGTCGGGGCAGTGATCGAGGTGGAGCGACACCCCGACCGCCGCACGGTCCGCGGCGTCGCGGGCGGCGAAGTGGAGGATTCCGGCGCCCGTCGACTTCACGGTCTTGACCGACGTCTGCAGGATGACGGGCGAACCGACCTCGTCCGCGGCCTCCACCACGGCCTTGATGGTCAGCGGATCGACGATGTTGATCGCCGGGACGGCGTACCCGTCCAGCTGTGCTTGCCGGACGAGGGTCAGCGTGTTGACGTAGGGCATGGCGCCTCCGTTGCGTGGGATGAAGGTACGAAAAGCCGGTCATGCAGCCAGGAATGACGGCATGAGCCACCGGTGGCCCCGGCGGGCGGTGGGGTCAGATCGACAGGCCGTCCGCGCCGTCCCCGACCAGCTTCGTGGCGTCGACCAGGATGCGGTCGAGGTGCTGGTTGGTCACCAGCCTGGCGGCGTCGACGTCGCGATCCGCGATCGCCTGCGCGATCGCGCCGTGCTCGGCGAGCGTGTGCGGCTGGGTCGCCAGATAGCTGATCGGCCGCCGGTAGGAGTCGCGGAGCATGGTGTTGATCGGCAGGATGAAGGCCATCACGAAGGGGTTCTGGGTGGCGCGCGCCACGGCCATGTGGAACGCGAGGTCGGCATCGAGGCAGGCGGCGTAGTCGTCGAGGTGAGTCCTGGCCTGCTCGATGGTGGCCTGCATGCGCCGCAGGTCGTCGTCGGTCCGGTTCACGGCCGCCAGCGCCGACATGTCGCACTCGGTCATCTGACGCAGTTCCATCAGCTGCCGGAAACTCGCCTCGCCGCGCTGCAGCAGCACCCGGAACCGCTGTACCGTGACATCCGGGTCGGGCGCCAGCACCGTCATGCCGCGTCCCGGACGGATGTCGACCAGTCCGCGGTCCTCGAGCAGCCTCGCGGCCTCGCGGACCACCTGGCGGCTGACGCCGTAGGTCTCGGCGATCCCCTTCTCGGTGGGCATCTGGGCACCCACCGGGTATCGGCCCTGGAGCAGGCTCGCCTCGAGTTGATCGGCCAGCCAGACGGGCAGCCGCGCGGGGCGCAGGGCTGCCGGCGGTCCGGCGTGCGGCTCGGCGGAGCCCACGGATTGACCGATCATGTCGATCATCATATGACTCCGTCCGCCGCCTCGTGAGCCGCTTCGCCGAAGCGCGCCGGATTCCCCTGCGATGCCTGCGACGAGACTCCGATGTCGATTGACGGGTCATGTCGATCATCATATGATCTGCTCCAGTGCGGATCGCAAGTCCCCTCGCACGATGTCCCCGTCGAATGGAGTGGCAGATGACTGACCCGGCATTGGACCGCGCGGCGAGCGGGTCGCCCACCCGGCTGGTGGTGGCGGTGACCGACACGGCGGTTCCCGACGACTCCCTCGAGCGCCGGCTGGCGGACGACGAGGGGGCGACCTACCGGCACTGGGACGGCTCTGGTGACGTCGGCGACGTGCTCGACGGCGCGCACGTCGTGTTCACCAACTTCGTCCCGCTCGGCCCGGACGAGCTCGGCCGCCTCGCCGAGGACGCGGTGCTGATCCGGTACGGCATCGGCGTGGACAACGTCGACCTCGCCGCCGCGGCCGCCGTCGGTGCCACGGTCTGCAACGTCCCCGACTACGGCGCCAACGTGGTGGCCGACCAGGCCGCCATGACCGCGGTGATGCTGGTCCGTCGGATCCGCGACTTCGACGCCGCGCTGCACCGCGGCGAGACCCCGCTGCAGGCCGCCTTCGGCGCCATCCCCAGCCTGGAGAGCCGGGTCGTCGGCCTGGTCGGCGCCGGGCGGATCGCCCAGCTGACCGCGGCCCGGCTGCAGTCCTTCGGGTGCCGGGTGATCGCCTTCGACCCCTACGCGGACGCGGCCGCGTTGCGCGAGCGGCAGATCGAACTGGTCGACTGGGACACGCTGCTCGCCGGGGCCGACATCGTCTCGCTGCACGCCCCGCTCACCGACGGAACCCGGCACCTGTTCGACGACGCGGCGTTCGGTGCGCTCCGCGAGGGCGCGTACCTGGTCAACACCGCGCGGGGCGGCCTGATCGACCACGACGCCCTTCTCCGCGCGCTCGACTCCGGACGCCTGGCCGGGGCGGCCCTCGATGTCACCGAACCCGAACCACTGCCCGCCGACCATCCGCTGCGGTCCTACCCGCAGGTGATCCTCACCCCGCACATCGCCTTCTACTCGACCGAGTCGATGGTCCGGCTGCAGTCCCTCGCCGTCGACGAGGGACGCCGGGCCCTGCGGGGCGAGCCGCTGCGCTGCCCCGTTCCGCTTCCCGCCAGCAGCGGTGCCGAGGGCACCCGGACAGGAGACGACGCATGAGCCGGACGCCGTTGCACTGCAGCGCCTACATCGACGGGGAGTTCCGGCCGGGCGGCGAGCGCCGGGAGCGGCGCAACCCGGCCACCGGCGAGGTCGTGGCGACCTTCGACGTGGCCGACCGCGACACCGTCGACGCCGCCGTGGCCGCCGCGAAGCGCGCCTTCGCCAGCTGGGGCAGGACATCCGGATTCACCCGCGGGGCGATGTTCCGCAGGCTCGCCGAGATCACCCTGGGCCGGGTCGACGAGTTGGCCGGCTGCGTCACCCTGGAGCAGGGCAAGCCGTTGGACGAGGCCCGCGGCGAGGTGCGCAAATTCGCCGAGGCGATGCGGTTCTACGGCGAGGAGGCCGAACGCATCCATGGCGAGACGATCCCGAACGAGACCACCGACTACCTGTCGATCGTGGTGCGCGAGCCGGTCGGTCCGGTGGCCGCCATCACCCCGTGGAACTACCCGGTCGAACTGATCGGCTGGAAGCTGGGCGGCGCCCTGGGCGCCGGCTGCACGATGGTGATCAAGCCGTCCGAGTACACCCCGGGTGCCGCCCAGCTGATCGCCGGGTACGTCGCCGAGGCCGGTTTTCCGCCGGGCGTGTTCAACGTCGTCCACGGGGCCGGTGAGACCGGAGCCATGCTGGCCGCCCACCCCGACATCGCCAAGCTCGGCTTCACCGGGTCGAGCCGCACCGGGCAGAGCCTGTTCCGCACCGTGGAGGGCATCACCCAGCTGACCATGGAACTCGGCGGCAGCTGCCCGCTGATCGTCTCCCGGCACGCCGACATCGAACTGGCGGCCACCGGGGCCGTCCGCCGGTCGTTCCGCAACGCCGGCCAGATCTGCATCGCGATCAACCGCATCTACGTCGACACCGCGGTGCTGGACGACTTCGTCGACCGGATGGCCGAGCTGACCGCCGCCCTGCGGGTGACCGACGGCTTCGCCACCCCGGAAGCCGACGTCGGCCCGGTCACCATGGAGGAGATCCGCAGCCGGACCGCCGCCCACGTCGCCGACGCCCGCCTGGTGACCGGCGCCGGGGAGCATCCCGCCGGCGGACTGTTCCGCAGCCCCGCCATCGTCGCCGGCGCGCCGCACGACTCGCTGATCATGACCGCGGAGACCTTCGGCCCGGCGGTCGGCATCGCCGGGGTGGAGTCCATGGACGAGGCCGTCGCCCACGCCAACGCCGTCCCGGGCGGCCTCGCCGCCTATCTCTACACCGATCACCTCGGCGAGACGATGCGCCTCGGCGCCGCCCTCGACTTCGGCAACGTGGCGGTCAACTCGGTGGACGCCGGCATCATCAACGCCCCCTACGGCGGACGCCGCGAGTCCGGCTTCGGCGCCGAGCATGGCCGCGAGGGCCTCGAGGGGTACCTGCAGTACAAGCACCTCCGGATCCGGCACACCCACTGACGCGGAGGAGGACTCCCTTGCTGAGCGGAACCAGCCCGGACGGCCCGGCCGTGCGCGCCGTCGTGTTCGATCTCGACGGCACCCTGGTGGACTCGGCCGCCGACATCGCGGCCGCGCTGTCGGACGTGTTCGAGGGCGCCGGCCTGCCCCGCGTGGGCGCCGAGACGGTCGAGGCCGCACTGGGATTCGGGGCCTTCCAGCTGGTCCGGACGGTCCTGGCCGCGGTCGACCCGGTGCGCGCCGCGGACGACGCGGCGGTTGCCGAACTGCTCCGGCGCTATCTGGCCCGCTACGCCGACGACCCGGCCCGCTTCGCGACCGTCTACGCCGATGGGGTGGCGGCCGTTGCCGGCCTGAGCCGGGCCGGCGTCCGGCTCGGTGTCTGCACCAACAAGGACACCGCGCTGTCCGAGGCGGTGCTGAGCGCGGTCGGGCTCGGCGGCCTGATCGACGTCGTGCTGGGCCGGGACTCGGTGCCGCACCCCAAGCCCGACCCCCGGCACCTGCTCGACGTGCTGGAACGCCTGGGTGTCGGTGCGGACGAGGCGCTCTACGTCGGCGACAACCCGATCGACGTCGCCGTCGCCCGCGGCGCCGGCACCGGCTATCGCCATGTGGCCTGGGGTGTGCCCGTCGCCGACCAGGTGGTGCTCCTGCACCGCTTCGGCGACCTGCTGCCCCTGGCCGGCCACACCCCGCAACCCATCGATGACAAGGAGCGTTGACATGGAGCCAGTCACCCCACAGGACCACGCCAAGAAGGCGGTCGGGATCGCCGCCGTCGAGCGCTACGTCCGTCCCGGCATGCTGCTCGGCCTCGGGTCGGGCACGACCAGCCACTGGTTCGTCCGGGCGCTCGGTGCCGCGATGGCCGCCGGCCTGGAGGGGGTGCGCGGCGTCACGACGTCCAACGCCACCAAGGACCTGGCGAATTCGCTGGGCATCCCGCTGGTCGGCTTCGACGAGTTCGATCGCCTGGAGCTGGTCGTCGACGGCCCGGACGAGATCGACCACGACGGGCACATGATCAAGGGCGGCGGCGCCTGCCTGCTCTGGGAGCGCATCGTCGCGGACGCCGCCGACCGCTACCTGGTGGTCGCCGACACGTCCAAGCTCAAGGACACCCTGGGCGCCTTCCCGGTGCCGATCGAGGTCATCCAGCACGGCTGGGAGTCGACCACCCGGTCGATCCGCCGGCTGCTGGAGCTGCACGGCTACCCGGCCGACGTGCAGCTGATCCGCCGGCTGGGCGCGTCCGGAGCCCCGGTGGTCACCGACAGCGGCAACTTCATCGTCGACGCGCACCTGGTCAGCATTCCGGACCCGCTGGTACTGGACCGGGAACTGAACTGGATTCCCGGCGTGGTCGAGAACGGCCTGTTCACCGGCCTGGCCGACGAGGTCATCTTCGCCGACCCCTCCGGCGCAATCACCGTCATGCACTGCGAGGACGCCGTGCCGGCCCGATCGACCACCACCCCGCACGGACTGCGCGGCCCGCGGGCCGGCGTCCCCGGAGCGCAGTAGACCGCCGCACCGGCGAGCTCATCGGCAGAGGGAGGACGCAGAGGAGGACAACGAAGGACGGCCCCGATCCACGACGATCACACCGGCCCATGGGTCAATGCGAGTGGCGCGCATCGACCCGCACCGGAGCCGGGTCAGCGCACACCCCGCCACCCGACCCCAACCCACATCTCGCAAGGCATAGGTGCATTTCCTATGCGGACTCTCGTCCGTCGCCCCTTCCCCGACCCGGGTGCCGTCGGCCTTCGATCGCATGGTCGCGACCGAGGCCGGAACGCGGCGCCGGTAGGCCCAATCGAGGAGAGTCCACGAAGTTCAAAGGAGAATCCAATGGCCACCTATCTCATGGGCATTGACGCCGGCACCACCGGCTGCAAGACGTGCATCTTCGATGTCGAGGGGCACCTGATCGGCTCGGACTACCGGGAATATCCGTGCCAGTACCCCCACCCGGGCTGGGTGGAGCAACTGCCCGAGGACCTCGTCCCGGTGCTGTTCGACTGCGTCCGGGCCGCCATCCGCGACGCCGACGTTCCCGCCGGCGACATCAAGGCGCTCGCCATCTCGACGCAGGGCTCCGTCTTCGGAGCGATGGACGAGAACTACGAGCTGATCCGGCCGTTCATCGGCTGGCAGGACACCCGCGGCGTCGAATACGTCGCGAAGATCCTGGCCGGCGAGTACATCGATCCCGATCGCCTCTACCAGATCTCCGGCTACCCGATCTCGACGGTGCCGTGCCTGACCAAGTACCTGTGGTTCAAGGACAACGAGCCGGACGACTTCGCCCGCACGAAGCAGATGTCGTCGCACCAGGACTGGCTGCTGAAGGTGTTCGGCGCCGAGGACTACTTCGTCAACGACACCGCCACCGCCTCCCGGACCGGCATCTTTGACATCGACGCCGGCGAGTGGAGCCGGGAGATCATCGACGCGATCGGCCTGGACATCGCGATGTTCCCCCGGATCGTGAAGGCCGGCGAGGTCGTCGGCAGGGTGCCGCACGACGTCGCCGTGCAGACCGGCCTGGCCGAGGGCACGCTGCTGTGCGTCGGCGCCATGGACCAGAACTGCTCCACGATGGGCGGCGGACTGGTCCGCGAGGGCACGGCCATCGCGGTGATCGGCACCTACGGCGCCACCTATGTGGTCACCGAGGAGTCGCGGCGCGACCCGAACGGCACGCTCATTTTCAAGAACAACTCGGGTCCCGAGAACTTCACCGTCGAGGCCGCCTCGATCGCCTCCGCCAGCTGCTACCGCTGGTTCCGCGACACCATCTGCTCCCTGGAGATGGCGATGGCCAAGGAGTTCGGGGCACTGGGCAACGCCTACCGGCTGATCAACAAGTTCATCGAGTCGGTGCCCCCGGGCGCCAACGGCCTGGTCTTCCTGCCCTACCTGCAGGGTGCGGCCAGCGGTCCGCGCGCCGATCCGTACGCCCGCGGCTGCTTCCTCGGCATCACCCTCGGTTCCACCAAGGCCGAGATGGCCCGAGCCGTCCTGGAGGGCATCACGCTCGAGATGCGCGACAACATCGAGTCGATCCGCAAGGTGGGCATCGCCGTGGACGACATCCGTGCGGTCGGCGGGGCCACCAACTCGTCGGTGTGGTGCCAGATGCAGGCCGACATGTACAAGGTCCCGGTCTCCGTGCTCGAGGTCGCCGAGACCGGCTGCCTCGGCGCGGCCATGTACGCCGGCATCGGGCTCGGGGTGTACTCCTCGCTCGACGACGCCGTCGAGCGCGCCGTCCGGATCAAGGCCGTGTACGAGCCGAACCCGGAGAACTACGAGGCCTACGACGAGGCGTACTCGCGCTTCGTATCGGGTTACGAGGCGCTGGCCGGGGGCGGCTTCTTCCGCACCCTGCACGAGCAGCTCGCCTCCTGACGGTCGGTGCCCGCACCGTTGGTCGAGCGTGTCGAAACCCCCGTCGTTCAAGGCCTCGACAGGCTCGACCAGCGGTGACCTTCGTCGGTCGAGCCCGTCGAGGCACTCGCGGCGTCGGCGACCTCACCACCAACCCACCCACCAACGACCAGAGGAGCACACCATGGAGTTCGACGGACGCGTCTGCATCGTCACCGGCGGCGCGAGCGGCATCGGCGAGGAGATCGCCCGGCGGCTCGGGGACCGCGGAGCGACCGTTGCCATCGCCGACGTCCAGCTCGACAAGGCCGAAAAGGTCGCCGCCGCGATCACCGGGGCGGGGCCGGGGACGGCGTCCGCGTTCGCCTGCGACCTCCGTTCGGTCACCCAGATCGAGGCGGCGGGCGCCGCCATCCTCGAACGCTTCGGCCGCATCGACGTCCTGGTGAACGCCGCCGGGCTGGCCAACCGGACGCCGCACGAGGACGTCACCGAGGCCGAGTGGGACCTGCTGAACGACGTCAACCTGAAGGGCCCGTTCTTCATGGCCCAGCAGGCCTACCGGGTGATGCTCGGGCAGGGCTCGGGCAAGATCATCAACATCGCCTCGCACCGGGCGCACACCACCGACGGCAGCCACCTGATCTACTGCGCCACCAAGGCCGGCATCCAGGCGGTCACCCGCGACCTCGCCGTCGCCGGCGGCCGGCGCGGCATCGAGGTCAACACGGTGAGCCCCGGCTACGTGCTGACGCCGATGACTGCGCACAACCTCGACAACCAGGAGTGGCTGGCGCACATGCGGTCGCGGATCCCGGTCGGACGCCTGCTGGAGATGCGGGAGGTGGCCAACGCCGTGCTGTTCCTCGCCTCGCCGACGACCAGCGGGATCACCGGCCAGAACCTGCTGGTCGACGGCGGTTGGACGGTGCACGAGTGACGAACGCGGACGACCCGAACAGGCACGACACGAACAAGGAGACAGTCATGGTCAACAGCGGCACGTCCGCGGCCGGCGCGGCGCCGGCGTCCCTGCGGGGAACCGTCATCCCCGCGGTGACACCCTTCCGGGCCGACGAATCCCTCGACCTGGACGCGTTCGCCGCGAACCTCGCCCGCTGGGGCGGCACGGACGTCGTCGGCTACATGGTGCTCGGCACCAACGGCGAGTTCCGGTCGCTGTCCGACGAGGAGTCCCGGCGGGTGATCCGGCAGGCGGTCGCGCACAAGGGCGACAAGACGCTGATCGCGGGCGTCGGCCGCGACTCGCTGCACCACACGCTGGAGTTCCTGGCCTCGATCGACGCCGACGGGGTCGACTACGCCTCGGTGCTCACCCCGCACTACTTCGCCAAGGCGATGACCGGCCGGGCTCTGGCCGACTACTACACGGCGGTCGCCGACGCGTCACCGGTGCCGGTGCTGATCTACGTGGCGCCCGGGTACGCCAACGGCGTCCTGGTGCCGCCGGACGTCCTCGCCGACCTGGCCGACCACCCGAACATCGCGGGCATCAAGGACACCTCGAGCTCGTCGATGGCCGACTACATGGGCGCCGCCGGCGGCCGTGACGACTTCGCGGTGATCGCCGGCTCGCTGAACACGATCATGATCGCGCTCGAGCTCGGCGGACCGGGCGGGATCGTCTCCGCCGCCAACTACCTGCCGGCCGAATGCGCCCGGCTGACCACCCTGTGGCACGCCGGCGACCGCGAGCAGGCGGTGGCGTACTACGAGCGGCTCAGCCGGCTGGCGAAGGCCACCGGAGCAGCCGGCGGCGTGGCCGGGGTAAAGGCATCCATGGACGTCCTGGGGTACGCGGGCGGGGCGCCGCGGCGTCCGGTCGCGGCCCTGGACGACGAAGCCAAGGCACGGCTGCGCGCCACCTTCGACGCCGAACTCGGCGCCCTCGACTCGAACGAAGGATGACCACGGAGATGCACTACCTGTCGATCGATTTCGGCACCTCGACGGTGAAGGTCGAGGTGCTCGACTCCGACGCCCGGGCGCTGGCGTCCGCGTCGCACACCTATCCGCTGATCCGGCGTCCGGGGCAGAAGGTCGAGGTTGACCCCGACGTCCTGTTCGACGCCATCTACGCCGCCTGTGCCGGCCTCCCCGCCGACCTGCTCGCCCGGGTCGGGGCGCTCTGCTACGACACCTTCTCGCCGTCGCCGGTGTTCCTCGGCGCGGACGGCGAACTGGCCTATCCCGGCATCGTCACGCACCTGGACCGCCGGTCCCGCACCGAGTCGCAGCGCATCCAGGACACCGTCGGCGCCGAGCGCTACATGCAGATCGCCGGCGTCCAGCCGTTCACCGGCGGCGTCGGCGCCCTCACCGTGCTGTGGATGCAGACCAACCAGCCGGACGTCCTGGCCAGGACTGCGCAGATCGGCCACCTGGCCAGCTACGTGGGTCACCGGTTCACCGGCGAGTGGGCGGTCGACCGGGTGAACGCGTCCATGCTCGGCCTGTACGAGACCACCAGCAACGGCGGCTGGTCGGCCGAGCTCCTCGATGCCTTCGGGCTGGACGCCCGCTGGTTCGGCCGGATCGTCCAGCCCGGCACCGTCCTGGGCCGGCTGCGGGCCGAGGAGGCCGAGCGTCTCGGCGTCCGGGGCGGTATTCCGGTCGGCGTCGGGACGAACGACATGGCGGCCGCGCAGGTCGGCGCCGGGAACGAGTCGTCCGGGAAGATCATGGACACCGCCGGCAGCTCGGACATGGTGTCGATCCTGGTCGACCAGCCGGTCACCGACCCGCACTACTACCTGCGCGGTGCCGCGACCCCCGGCCTGTGGCAGATCTACGCGACCACCGCCGGAGGCTTCGCGCTGGACTGGTTCCACCAGCAGTTCTGCCGCGACGTGTCGCGGGAGTACTTCGACAACGAGCTGCTGCCGCGGGCCCTGGCGCTGTCGCCGGACGACGCCGGGGTGAGTTTCGACCCGTACCTGTCCGGCGACCGGCAGAGCCTGGAACCGCGCACCGCGAGCTGGCACGGGCTGACCCTGAGCAGCACCCGCGAAGAGATGCTGGCCGCCCTGATGGTGGCGATGAACCGGACCCTCACCGAGACCGTGCAGCGCGCGGCCGCGGTGATCGACCTCGACCCGACGATCAAGCTGAGCGGCGGCATGTCCACCCCGGAGATCATCGCCGTGAAGAAGCGGATCTTCGACGGTTTCGACTTCGAGGTGGTGCACAACTGCTCGATCATCGGAAACGTGCGGCTGATGCAGCGCTATGCGGACGGCGTTTCCTGATCGCGGCCGGGCGGGGGTAGGTCCGGGCGGCCGCTGAGGGGGATTCCGGCGACGGATGAGCGTCGCGATCACGGCCTCAGGGAGCCCTGCTTCCCGTGCGCCGAGGAAGAATCGCCGAAAGTCTTCCGGCGCTGCCCGAACGGGTCTAGTGTCGTCCACCGTGACCCGTTCCGGGCTGCGAAAT
>JBDHZJ010000031.1:0-12102 GCA_039811825.1 Propionicimonas sp. | reverse complement strand
CTCCCAGATATCTTGACATCAAGATATCTCGTGGTGGGCCAAGTTCGGAACCGTCCCCACTCCGTCCACGGACCAGAGTCGGGGACGGTTCCCAACTCGGTCCACGTCGAGGCGCGCGGCGTCTGCGCGGTAGCGTGCCGTCCATGCTCGAGATCGTGGCCAAGGCACTGTCGCTGGTCGCGGTCGTCGGCATCGGACTGGGCATCAAGCGGCTCGGCTGGGCCACCAAGGACGACTTCACGCTGTTCTCCCGCCTCGTCCTGACCGTCACCCTGCCGTGCGCACTGATCACCAGCTTCAACGGCTACACCCTCGACCGTTCGCTGCTGGTCCTCACCGCGCTCGGTCTCGGGCTCGGTGTGGTGCAGCAGGCGCTGGCCTACGTGCTCACGCTGCGCCGGTCCCGCCGCGAGCGGGCGTTCGCGGTGTTGCACGGCGGCAACTACAACATCGGCGCGTTCGCCACCCCCTACATCGGCGGCTTCATGGGCCCGCAGGGCATGATCTACTCCACGCTGTTCGACATCGGTGGCGCGTTCGCCGGGGCCGGCACGGGGTACGCGTGGGGCATGTCGCTGGCGGGGGAGCCCGGCGGCCACCGCCTGCGCGACGTGGTGCGGACGCTGAGCCGCTCGCCGGTGTTCGTCACCTACCTGGCCCTGCTGCTGCTCAAGCTGTTCGACCTGCGCCTGCCCGACCTGGTGATCACCTTCACCTCGGTGATCGGCGCGGCGAATCCGTTCCTGGCGATGCTGATGATCGGGATCGGCCTCGAACTCACCCTCGACCGGCGGAAGTACCGGACGGCGGCCCGGCTGCTCGCGATCCGCTACGCGTCCGCCGCCGTCGCGGCGGTGGCGTTCTGGACGCTGTTGCCGTTCCCGACCGAGGTGCGTCTCGTGCTGGTGATGGTGGTGTTCTCACCGATCGCCGCGATGATCGCCGGCTTCACCGGCAAGGCCGGCCTCGACGTCCAGCTGTCGGCGTTCATGACCTCGGTCAGCCTGGTCGTCGGCATCGTCGTGATGCCCGTGCTCTACCTCGCCCTGCACGCCGCCTGAACAGTGGGGACGGTTCCGGACGGTCCGGGTTATCCACAATCGGCTTGAACGCGTTCAAAACTGTGGAAAAGCCGGACTGTCCGGAACCGTCCCCGACTCGGTCCGCTGGGGGTGGACGGAGTGAGGAACCGTCCCCGACCTGGTCCGGGTCAGTAGCGCAGGCCGTGGCCGAAGTGGAACAGCGGGTCGGCGGTGTCGAAGGGGACGTCGGGACGGCTCGCGACGACGGCGTCCATCGAGCGCGGCAGGTCGAACGGCAGGACGCCCTGCGGCGCGGCCGCGCCGGTGAGCACGTCGAGCAGGGCGGCATCGCTGGTGCCGAAGCTGGCCAGCAGGGCGGCCACCTGGTCGGCGAACGGGGTGAGGATCGCCGGACGCTCGCAGAACACGTCCAGCACCGTCGGCACGGCGCGGGCCACCTCGAGCACGTGCCCGACGACCGCTTCAGGGAAGTCGAGCGAACCGGAGTGGAACCGGTTCTCGAACGCGGTCGGACGGGTCTCCCACGGCGCTGGCAGCCGCAGCACGGCCACGTCCGCCTCGGCCGGGGTCGCCACCACCGTGCCGTAGCCGGACGCGATGCCGGCGTCCACGCCCTCGACGTAGAGCCTCTGCCCGGGCGCGAACGGCAGCACCGACCCGCCGTTGACCAGCAGCACCACCGACGCGCGCTGCGCGGCCAGCCCGGCCTCCCGGAACTCCGGCGCCCCCACCACCGCGCGGGCCCGCTCCACGTCGACGTACGGGTCGTCGAACAGCCCCAGCACGAACTTCTCCCGCAGCAGCCTCCGCGCAGAGACGTCCAGCCGCGCCTCGCCGACCGCCCCGGAACGGACCACCTCGACCAGCAGCTCGGGGCACGCCTCACCGCCGAACTGGTCGATACCGGCGTCCAGCAGCTTCACCATGCGCTCGGCCGGCGAGAGGTGCTCCACGCCCCACGCGCGCGCCGGGAACGGGTCGCCCATGATCACCGAGTCGGTGACCAGGCCCCAGTCGGTGCACACGACGCCGTCGAAGCCGTACCGCTCCCGCAGCAGCCCGGTGACCACCGCGGCGTTGAAGCTGAAGCCGACCTCCTCCAGGCCGGTCCCCACCGGCATGCCGTAGTAGGGCATCACCTGGCTGACGCCCGCCGCGAACGCGGCCTCGAACGGACGCAGGTGCCGCTCGAACTCCCCGCCCGGGTACACCTGCTCGCGGCCGTGCGCGAAGTGCGGGTCCTCGCCGTCGAGCTGCGGCCCGCCGCCGGGGAAGTGCTTCACCATGCAGGCCACCGACCCCGGGCCGAGCTCGGCGCCCTGGAAGCCGCGGATGTACGCCGCGCCCAGCCGGGACGCCACGTCCACGTCCTCGCCGAACGTCTGCAGCTGCCGCGACCAGCGCGGCTCGGTGGCCAGGTCGACCTGCGGGTGCAGGGCGAGCCGGATGCCGACCGCGGCGTACTCCTGCCGCGCCACGTCGCCGAACCGCTCCACCAGGGCCTCGTCGCGCAGCGCGGCCAGGCCGAGCGGCTCGGGCCAGGTGGAGAAGCTGCCCGCCTGCAGCGCCGCGCCGGGGTTGTCGGACGTGGTGTGCCGCGGGTCGCTGGACAGGGTCACCGGAATCCCGAGCCGGGTGGACGCGGCGAGCTCCTGCAGCCGGTTGTGCCAGCTGGCGAGCGCCCCCGCCTCCGGGGCCGCGCCGAGCACGTTGAAGTGGTTCATCGCCCGGCCGTGCACGTACTCCTCGGCGCTCGGCAGGCCGAACGCAGGGTTCGCCGGCACCAGCTCGCCGTCCGGGCCGGGCAGGATCATGGTCTGGAAGAACAGGCCCGCTTTCTCCTCCAGGGTGAGCTGGCCCAGCAGGATCTCCACCCGCTCCTCGATGGGCAGGCTCGCGTCCCGGTAGCGGGCGTCCACGGACTCGGTCACGGCACTCCTCGGATCGTCGTCGATCGGTGGGGCCCGATCAGCCCCCGGGGAACCGACGATAGACGCCGGGCTTGATGCTGCGGACCGTGTCCTCGACATCGGTGAGGGCCAGGTCTGGGTGCGAGCGGGACAGCTTGCCGAGGTACCGCGTCCCGGCGCGGGCCAGCCGCTCCCGGACGCCCTCCACGTTCAGCCCCAGCACCTCGCCCGCCTCGGCGTCGTCCAGGTCGTCCCAGAACCGGAGCTGGATCAGGTTCCGGTCGGCCCCGCGCAGGTTGCTCAGCGCCTCGAGGAAGTCGTCGGCCGGGGTGCGCTTGCTGCGCGGCCCGACGAGCACCATGCCGCTGCGCAGCTTGTCCAGCACGCTGGTGGCGCCCGCGTACCGCTGGTAGGTGGCGAGGACAACCTTGTCGATGGACGCGTAGAGGTCCTTCAGCGAGTGCCCGGAGCTCGAATCGAGGCGGGCGAACACCTCCTCGGCCATGTCGTGGGGGTCGGCGAGCCCCATCGCCCGCCACTCGCAGGCAGGCACGACGAGGTCGGAGTAGCGCTCCCGGAGCTCGTCGACGTCCACGGGCCCCAACTTACGCGGTCCGCCGGAGTTATCCACAGATCCTGCTGAGACCGCCCCACCAGCCGGGCACCTCCCCTACGATCACCGGAATCGCCGTGCGGCCGCTGCTCACCACCCCCGGTTCAGCCGCCCCGGCGACGAGGGGGATCGACGAATGGCCGCAACGGGACCAGCTACCGGGCCGGTGCGCGCCCGGCGCAACCTGCGCTGGATCGCCGCGGGAGTGCTGGCGGTCTGCCTCGGCGGGCTGGGCGCGGCGCTGCTCTACGCCAACCTGAGCAACGCGCAGACCGTGGTCACGGTGACGCGGACGGTGTACCGCGACCAGGTGATCACCGCGGCCGACCTCGGCGTGACCTCTGCGGTGCCCGCGGCAGGGGTGGAGACCGTGCCGTCCGGCCGCATCGACGAGGTGGTCGGACGCACGGCGCTGTACGACCTGGCCGAGGGCAGCCTGCTCAGCCCCCGCGGGTACGGCGAGGCAGCCGTCGAGGCGGGCAGTGTGCGGCTCGGCCTGCGCCTGGCCGCCGGACGCATCCCGTCCGCGCCGATGCCGCCGGGCACCCCGGTGCTGCTGGTGCCGGTCGGCAGGGACGGCGGCGATCCACCGGAGGGCGCGAGCGTGGCCGGCCGGATCGCGACGGTGGCGGACACCCTGCCCGACGGCGCTTCGATCGTGGACGTGAGCATCGCGGCGGCGGAGGCCGAGCGGGTGGCCCGGCTGGCCGCGAACGACCAGCTGGTGCTGGTGCGGCTGGCGGGCCAGCGGTGAGCGTGCTGCTGCTGGCGAGCGCAGGGCACTCGCCGGGCGTGACCGGGCTGGGGGTCGCGCTCGCGGTGACCTGGCCCGAGCCGGTGCTGCTGGTGGATGCCAACCGCGAGCCCGACCAGGCCGTGCTCGCCGGCTACCTGCAGGGCACCGACCCGGGCGGGCGTGGGCTGGGCGGCCTGCTGCAGGCGCACCGGGAGCGGCGTCCGCTGGCCTCCGCGCTGGACGCCATGACGATCCCGCTGGCCGAGGGCCGCGACTTCGTGCCCGGCTTCTCGAACCCGGGCATGGTCTCGCTGTTCGCGCCGGCGTGGACCGACTTCGCCCACGCGCTGGAGGCGGCCGGACGCACCGTCCTCGTCGACGTGGGCCGGGTCACGCCCGACGGCCTGCCGCCGGCGCTGGTGACGGTGTGCAGCGGTGTGGTCGTGGTCACCGGCAGCCGGCTGGTCGACCTGGCCGCGCTGCGGCTGTACCTGCCGCTGGTGGTCGCCGCGGCCGGAGAGGAGCGGGTGGGCCTGGCCGTGGTCGGGCCCGGGCGCCCGTACGGGTCGGGCGAGATCGGGCACCGGTTCGGCGTCGACGTGTGGGGCAAGCTGGCCTGGCAGCCCGCCGAGGCCGCGGTGTTCGCGTCCGGTGAGCCCGAGCCGCGGCGGCTGATGACCAGCGCGTACGTGGCCGACGTCCGCGCGCTGGGCGGGGTGCTCGCCGGGCGGGTCGCAGGACGGCGGCAGTTGCTGGGCGAGGGGTGCACCTAGGCTGGCCCGGTGCCCGACCTCGCGACCCCGCTGATCGCCTGGTACCGGAGCAACGCCCGCGACCTGCCCTGGCGGCGGCCCGGCTTCGGGGCATGGGGCGTGCTGGTCAGCGAGTTCATGCTGCAGCAGACCCCGGTGAACCGGGTGGTGCCGCACCTCGAGGCGTGGCTCGATCGCTGGCCGACGCCGTCCGCGCTGGCCGCGGAGCCGGCGTCCGAAGCGGTGCGGCAGTGGGCGAACCTCGGCTACCCGCGGCGGGCGCTGTGGCTGCACCGGGCGGCGGTGGAGATCACCGGACGGCACGACGGCGTGGTGCCGCGCGACGTGGACGCGCTGCTGGCCCTGAGCGGGGTGGGGGCCTACACGGCCCGCGCGGTCGCGGTGTTCGCCTACGGCGAGCGGCACCCGGTCGTCGACACGAACACCCGCCGGGTGCTGGCCCGGACGCTGGCCGGACGCGCCCAGCCGGGCCCGCCGTCCGCGCGTGACCTGGCGGTGATGGAGTCGGTCCTGCCCGCCGATCCGGAGCAGGCCGCTGTCTTCAACGCGGCGACCATGGAGCTCGGCGCGACGCTGTGCACGGCCCGGAACCCGCGCTGCGCCGACTGCCCGGTGGCGGCGGAGTGCGCCTGGCGGCTGGCCGGGTTCCCCGACACCGGGGACGGGCGGCGCCGGCAGGCCCGCTACGAGGGCAGTGACCGGCAGGCCCGCGGCGCGGTGCTGCGGGCGCTGCGGGAGTCGGCGTCCCCGGCGGTGCCGCGGGAGGAACTCGTTCCCGACTGGCCGGACGCCGCCCAGCGCGAGCGCGCGATCGTGTCCCTGTTGGCCGACGGCCTGGCCGTGGCCGAGGCGGAGTCCGTGCGCCTGCCGTCCTGACCCCCAACCCCTGCAAAGTGGCCAGTATCGGCCGTAGTCGGCTAATACTGGCCACCTTGCGGACTCAAAGGTGCGACGCGGAATGGGGACGGTTCCATTCCACGTCGCCCGACGCGAAAGGGAACCGTCCCCATTCCGCGTCGGTCAGCTCCCCGTACCTGGGCGGCGGATCGACCTGCTCGACGTGGATGACGTGGCTCGCGGGCGGGATCGACCTGGCCAGCACCCGGTATTGCCACGGCGACGACTTCACTCCCGACGACCTGGTTGCGACGGGTTGCTGCCGGTGCAGCCACGCGGCGCGGATCGGGGCACGGCTGGGGGCCGCCGTCCGCTGCGTGCCCGGACGGCGGCTCGAGGTGGTCGCGCCGACCACGATCGGGCTCGGCGACACGTTCGTCGGCGGCTTCCTGGCCACGATCGTGCACGGCCCGCTGCTCACCGGGGAGGTTCGCGCTGAAGCTCGTCCCGCCGCTGCTCACGCCCGAACTCCGCACCCTCTCCCCCTCGCAAAGTGGCCAGTATTGGCCGACTACGGCCGATACTGGCCACTTTGCGAAGGTTCCGAGTCGTCGTGGTGCCGCAGGTCGCGGTCGCTGCGCTTTCCACAGGTGTACGAACTTGCCGAGTTATCCACAGATGTGGCGAGACCCGGTGACGGGGGTGGCCGGGTCGCCTAGCATCCTCAGAATCGTCGGCAGGCCGCTGCACACCACCCCCGGTCCAGCCGCTCCGGCGACGAGGGGGTCGGCTGATGGCCGAACGGTTCCCGGGTGGCGGCCCGGCCGGACGCGCAGGGACGACCTGCGCTGAGCCGGGGCGATCGCGATGAGGCGGCTGGCCGAGGTCGGCCTGCTGGCCGATGACGTGGGCATCGAGACCTCCTTCACCAGGGCCCGGCTGGTCGAGGCCCGCCCGGAGGAGGCGCCGGTCGACTGGCAGCTGGTGGTGCTGCTGCGCCGCCGGGCGTCGGAACAGATCACGGCCGCGATCGCCGGGCGCACCGGGCCACTCACCGAGGTCGACCGCCGGTTGCTGGGTCGTTCGGTCGTGCGGACGGTCGTGCGCGACCACGTGGACGCCCTGAGCACCAACGGCGAGGCGCTGTGGCCGATCGCTGTCGAGCAGGCCTACGCCCTGGCGGTCGAGAACGCGATCTTCGGCTACGGCCGGCTGCAGCCCCTGTTCGAGATCGCGGACGCGGAGAACGTCGAGATCCACGGCTGCGACTCGGTGCTGGTGCAGTACTCCGACGGACGCCGCGAGCCGCGTCCGCCGGTGGCCGACAGCGACGAGGAACTCGTCGAGGCGATCCGCTTCCTGGGCGAGTCGGTCAGCCCGGCCCGTCCCTTCGACGACGCGCACCCGATGCTCACCCTCGCCCTCGGCGACCGGTTCCGGCTGCACGCGATCGGGTTCGGGCTCAGCTACCGGCCCAGCATCACGATCCGCCAGCACACGCTCACCGACATCGACCTGCGCCGGCTCTCCGACGGCGGCATGATGCCCGCGGAGGTGGCCCGCTTCCTGCACGCCGCCGTGCTGGCCCGCAAATCCATGGTGATCAGCGGCGACCAGGGCGCAGGCAAGACGACCCTGCTGCGGGCCCTGATCGCGGCCATCCCGGAGAACGAGCGGTTCGGCACCCTGGAGACCGACTACGAGCTGCTCACCCACCTGCAGCCGCACCGGCGCAACATGCTCGCCCTGCAGTCGCGCGTCGGCATGGGCGAGGTGCTGCACGGCCGCCGCGTGGGCGAGTTCACCGTCGCCGACCTGATCCCGGAGGCGCTGCGGCAGAACCTGTCCCGGCTGATCGTCGGCGAGGTCCGCGGCGGCGAGGCGGGGGCCATGTTCGAGGCCATGACCGCCGGTGCCGGCACCCTGAGCACCACCCACTCGCACTCGGCGGCGTCCACGATGGACCGGCTCGCGTCCCGGGTCGCGCAGGGCGGAGTTCTCACCATCGAGGAGGCCTACCGGCAGATCGCGCACCACATCGGCCTGCTGATCCACGTGCGGCTGGTGGACGACACCTGGCGTGGCGGCCTGCGGACGCGGACCGTTGCCGAGATCCGCCAGCTCACCGGCGGGCTCGAGAACGGGCGTCCGGTGACCCACCTCGCCTACCGGGAGGGTGACGGCGAGCACTGGTTCAACCCGGACCCCGACCTGCTCGCCGAACTCGCCCCGTTCACCGCGGCCTGGGAGTCCTGATGGGCACCCTCCTGGCGGCGGTCTGCGGGGTCCTCGTCGTGGGCGGCGCGGTGTTAGCGGTAGCAGGTTTCAACAGGCCTCCCGCTCAGCACACAGGGTTGTCCACAGGGGTGTGGAGAAGTCTTGTGGACGGCCGCACCGGCCGGGCCGTGCGCCGACGCTGGTGGCAGGTGCTGCTGGCGCTCGCCGCCGGTCTGGTCGCCGCGTCGCTGACCGGCTGGCCGCTGCTGGCCGTGCTGGTACCGGCGGTCGGCTACGGCCTGCCCGTCATCCTCTCCGCACCGCCCAACCGCGAGCTGGCGCTGCTCGAGGCCCTCGACCGCTGGGTGCGTACCCTCGGCTCACTGCTGCCCACCGGCCGCTCGATCTCCGATGCGATCCGGGTGTCGGCGCGACAGGCGCCGGCGCTGCTCGCCCCCCAGCTGCGCGTGCTCACCGCCCGGCTGGACGACCGCTGGACCATCCAGCAGGCCCTGTTCGCCCTCGCCGACGACCTCGACAGCCCGGACGCGGACGCCGTGCTCGCCGCGCTCGCCCTGGCCGCGCAGCGCGGCGGAACCGGGGCCGGCGCCACGCTGGCCGCGCTCGCCGACAACATCTCCGACCGGCTGCGGGCCCTGCGTGAGATCGAGACCGAACGCGCCAAGCCACGGTTCGTCGTGCGCCAGGTGACCCTGATCACCGTCGTCGTACTCGGGCTGGCGCTCCTCTTCGGGGGTTCCTTCTTCGCCCCGTACGGCACCGACCTGGGCCAGGTCCTGCTCGCGGCTCTGGTGGCGGCCTACCTGGGCTCGCTGCTGTTCCTGCGCCGGATGACGCTGCCCCGGCCGAGGCAGCGCATCCTGAGGCGGGCGACATGAACGGGCTCCTCCATGCGATCGGCAGCGGCGCCCTGATCGCATTCGGACTGTGGGCGCTGGCCGGGTTGCTGCTGCCCGCGCGGCCGCGGCTCGCCGACGCGCTCGACCTGCTGGACGGACGGCTCGGCGCCCCGGACGAACCGACGGGTACCGGCCTGGACCGGCTCGGCGGCTGGCTGCGGGTGCGGTTGCGGCGTCCGGTGTCGGCGGCCACCCTGCGCCGGCTGCGGATCGCCGGACGCAGCGTCGACCGGCACTACGCGCACAAGGCGCTCGCCGCCCTGGTCGGGCTGGTCCTGCCGGCCCTGCTCGGCGCCGCTCTCGCCGCCACCGTCGGTACCGGGATCGCCGTGCCGGCCGCCATCGGTCTCGCCCTGGGCGCGGCCGGGTTCTTCCTGCCCGACCTGCTGCTGCGTAGCGCCGACGCGGAGCGCACCGAGGACGCCACCGAGTCGCTGCTCACCTACTTCGACCTGGTCACCCTCGAGCGGCTGGCGAACTCCTCGGGCAGCCAGTCGCTGCGGGCGGCGGCGGGAGTCAGCGACACCGGCGTGTTCGCCGCGATCAGGGACGCCCTGGACCGCGCCCGGCTCGAACAGCGCGCGCCCTACGATGAACTACAAGTCCTAGGGCGTGAACTCGAACTGCCCGCGCTGGTCGACATCGCCGACGTGATGGCGCTCGAAGAGGCGGGGGCGTCGCTGTCCGGAGCGCTGCGGGGCCGCGTCCGCGAACTCCGGGACGCCCACCTCACCCAGGCGAAGATCGCCGCGTCCGCGGTCTCCGAACGGATGGCCTTCTTCATGGTGATCCCCTCGATCGTCTTCGGGCTGTTCTTCCTCGTACCGCCGATCCTGAGGCTGCTGGACGGCTGAACCCACCCCTGAGAAGGAGAAACGATGAGATACCTGCACCTGTTGGTGGCCGCCCTGGTCGGGCCGCCGCCGCGCCGGGACCAGCGTGGGCTCTCCCAGTCCACCGAGACCGCCATCCTGCTCGGTGGCGCGGTGCTGGTCGCGGCCGCCGTGGTCACCGCGGTCACGGTCTACGTGAACGCCAAGCTGCCGAGGCCGTGAACCGGGATCGCCCGGATCGGGGGCGTGGCCAGCGCGGGGTGGCCGAGACCACCCAGTGGGCGCTGCTGCTGCCCCTGCTGCTGGCGCTCGTGCTCGGCCTGGTGCAGCTCGGCGTCTGGCTCTACTCCCGGACCGTCGCGGCGCAGGCGGCCGCGGCGGTCGCAGACCTGCGCGCCACCGGACCCGCGGCGGAGGAGTCGGCCCGGGAGACCGGCCGCCGGATCGCCGCCGACGGTGGTCTGGAGCAGGTGCAGATCGCCGTGGACACCGACGCCGGCCACCTCGTGGTGACGGTGAGCGGCCGGGCGCCGGTCTTCTTCGACATCGGCCAGGGCCTCATCGTCGAGCGGGCGGTCCTCCCGCTGGAGCGGGTGACGCCATGACCGCCCATGCCCAGCGAGGAGCGGCAGCCGTGGAGTTCGCGATGATCGTGCCGGTCGTCGTGCTGCTCTTCGGGCTCGTCGTCGGCGGCGCGCGCACCTGGCTGGCCCGCGGCAATGTCGAACAGGCCGCCGCCGCAGCGGCCCGGGGCGTCTCCCAGGCGCGGACGCCGGCCGCGGCCAGGCAGCTCGCCGCCGACCTGGCCGGCGCCCAGGCCGCCGTGGGGGGTCTGCGCTGCACACGCTGGCTCGTCGATGTGGACGCCGCCGCGCTGGCCGCACCACCCGGACGGCCCGGAGCGGTCGGGGTTAGCGTCACTTGCGAGGTACCGCTCGAGGACGTGCTCGTGCCCGGCTGGCCGGGCTCGATCGAGGTGCGGGCCTCCGCGTCCGCCGTCGTGGACACCTACCGAGGGAGGCAGTGATGCGCTGGTTGCGCGGCCTGGGAGCCCTGGCCGTACTCGGGCTGGTGCTCGTCGGGGCACCGTTCGCCCTGCTCGCCTGGGGACGCTTCCCGTCCAGCATCGCGAGCCTGGCCCGGCCCGACGACGGGACGGTACTGCTGGCCGTGCTGACGGTTGCGGGCTGGCTGGCGTGGACGGCGTTCGCCCTCGCCACGCTGGTCGAGGCGATCCGGCTCGGCGACCGGGAACACCGGGCGCCGCGGCTCCCCCTGCTGGGTGGGTTGCAGCAGCTCAGTGCGACCCTGCTGGTGGCCGTCCTCGCGCTCGCGCCCGGCGTCACCGCCACCCGGGCCCCGGCGGAACCGGTGGCTGCCGCGGCGCATCCCGAACCGGCGCCACCGCCACCGCCCGAGCCGGTCGGCGAGCCGGCGGCCGACCCGGCGGACAGCTACCTGGTCGAACCCGGCGACGACCTCTGGACGGTCAGCGCCCAGCTGTTCGGCGACGGCACCCGCTGGCGCGAGCTGGCGGCAGCGAATCCCGAGCTGCTGCACGACCCGACCGGTCGGCTCACCCCGGGCACCCGGCTGGCGCTGCCCGCAACGGCCCGGCGGCAGCCCCGGACGGTCACGGTGCGGCGGGGCGACACCCTGAGCGGGCTGGCGCTGGAGCACCTCGGCGCAGCCGGACGCTGGCCACGGATCGCCGCCGCCAACCGTGACCTGGTCACCGACCCCGACCACATCGAGGTGGGCTGGCGGCTCGCCTTCCCCGGTGCCGCGCCCTCCCGGCGGGTCGAACGGCACCGCGAGGAGCCGACGGAGCCGGTCGACCGGCCCGATCGGGCGGACGTCCCCTCGCCCGGGGAGCTCGCCGGCGATCCGGAGGGCGCCGGGCAGGCTCCGACTCCGGCAGGCGACGCCCCGATCCCGGCGGGCGATGCGACGACTTCGGCGAGCGATGCCCCGGCGAGCGAGGCGCCGCCGCCCGCTGGGGCGGGGTCCACCCCTGCCCCGGCCGGGTCCGGCGCGGATCGGGCGCCCGCCCTGCCCCTGCTCGGAACCCTCGGCACCCTCGCGGCTGCGGCGATCATCGGGGTCGTCGAGACCCGGCGGTTCCTGCGCCTGCGCGAGCGGCCGCTGGGCCGGCGGCTGGTCCCGCCCGAGCAGGGTGCGGCCCGCCTGCGCGCCGCGCTCGGCGTCCGGCAGCAGCCC
>JBDHZJ010000030.1:0-12619 GCA_039811825.1 Propionicimonas sp. | reverse complement strand
AGGGCGTGCATGACGTGGTGGGTGAGCGGGTCGGAGAAGCCGGCCGCGCGGAAGCTGCCGATCAGGGCATCGGTGTAGGCCAGCACGACCGGCGTCCGGGTGGTGCGGGTCTCGAGGACGCGGCGCAGCCACGGGTGCCGCAGCTGGACGCGCCGGGTCGCGAGGATGCGTCCGCGCACCGGGTCGCGCCAGGCTACGCCGCTACGGGTTCGGATGCCGTCCTCGCGTCGCGCCCCTGCGTCGTCGCCGCCCCGCTCTGCGAGCTCCCCGGCCACCCCGGCCAGCACCACGTCGACCATGCCGTCGAGCAGTTCGTCCTTGCCGGCGACGTGTTTGTAGAGGGCCATCGGCACCACCCCGAGCTCGGCGGCCAGCCGACGCATGCTCACCGCGTCCACTCCCTCTGCGTCGGCGAGCGCGACCGCGGCGAGCAGCACCCGCTCGCGGTTCAACCGCTGTCTCGGCTCTCCCACGGGCACCCCTCCGGCTTGACGGTGTACGCCGTATACCCTAGCCTCCTCCATGAGGTGTACGCCGTACACCAAGAGAGGCCGTGATGACCGCCACCCGACGCACCGCCCTGATCGCAGGGCTGCTCTACCTGCTCACCTTCGTGGCGTCGTTCGCCGCGCTGCCCCTGCTGGCCCCGGTGCTGGACGACCCCCTCTTCGTCGTGACGCCGGGGCCGGCGGGCGGCGTCCTCGCCGGGGGCCTGCTGGACCTGGTCAACGCCGCCGCGTGCGTGGGCACGGCGGTGGTGCTGTACCCGGTGGTCCGGCGCTGGGGCCCGGCCGGCGCGCTGGGCTTCGTCGCCTCACGGCTGCTCGAGGCCGCGATCATCGCGATCGGGGTGATCAGCCTGTTCGCCGTGGTCACGCTGCGCCTCGACGCGGCCGACCCGGAAGCGGAGCTGGTGGTCGCGCAGGCGCTGGTCGCGGTGCGGAACTGGACGTTCCTGCTCGGCCCGGGACTGATGCCGGGCATCAACGCGCTCCTGCTCGGCGTCCTGATGCTCCGCTCGGGCCTGGTGCCGCGGCTGATCCCGGTGCTCGGCCTGGTCGGCGCCCCGCTGCACCTGGCGTCCGTGCTGGCGACGGTGTTCGGCGTGAACGAGCAGCTCTCGGTGCCCTCGGCGATCGCAGTGGCACCGATCGTCCTCTGGGAGCTGTTCCTCGGGCTGTGGCTCTCCGTTCGGGGGTTCGTGGACGAGCCGGCCGCCCCGCAGCCCGCGCTGCAGCCACTCTGAGGGCTTCTTGCCCAGTGGCCCCCGGCTTGAGTCCGGCCCCGGAATACCTACCGTGGAAGAACGTGCCCACGGGAGGAGAACACAGTGGACCTCGACTGGCTCAGGATCGGCATCGCACTCGGCACGGCGGTGGTCGTCGCTCTGGTGGTGATCGCGGCGGTGACCCTGCTCACCCGGGTGCTGCTGCGCCGCCACGAATGGCCCCGAGAACTCATCGACCACGTCCGGCGGCCGTTCCGGACGCTGCTGATCGTGATCGCGCTGTGGTTCGCCGCGCGGGTCTCCCTGCCCCAGGACGCGGACTGGTGGGACGCCGTGCACGAGGTCCTGGTCATCGCCGCACTGGTGTCGGGCGGTTGGTTCCTCGTCTCCCTGATCACGTTCGTGACCGGCCAGATGCTGGGCCGCTACCGGGTGGACGTGCCCGACAACGCGGAGGCCCGACGGATCCAGACGCAGGGCCTGATCCTGCAGCGGCTCGCGATCGCCGTGGTGGTGATCATGACCGTCGGCGCGATCCTGATGACGTTCCCGGCGGTGCGGGCGGTGGGCGCCAGCGTCCTCGCGTCCGCCGGCATCGCGTCGATCGTCGCCGGCCTCGCCGCGCAGTCCACGCTGGCGAACATGTTCGCCGGGATCCAGCTGGTGTTCAGCCGGGCGCTGCGGGTGGACGACGTGGTCGTGGCCGGCGGCGAGTGGGGACGGGTCGGCGAGATCACGCTCAGCTACGTCGTGCTCAACGTGTGGGACCAGCGCCGCCTGATCCTGCCGTGCACCTACTTCACGACCCAGCCGTTCGAGAACTGGACCCGGCAGAACAGCGAGATCCTCGGTTCGGTCGAGCTCGACCTCGACTGGCGGGTGCCGGTCGACGGGGTGCGCGACCACCTGAAGGCCGTGCTCGCCGACACCGACCTGTGGGACGGGCGCACGGCGGTCACGCAGGTCACCGACGCCACCGGCGGGCTGGTGCGGGTACGGGTGCTGGTCAGCGCGGCAGACTCGGGCAGGCTGTGGGACCTGCGCTGCCTGGTGCGCGAGCGCCTGGTCGCCCACGTCCAGCAGGCCACCCCGGAGGCGTTGCCGACCCAGCGCGTGCTGGTCGACCGCCGCGCGGAGAAGGCGGTGGCCGCACGCGAGGACGTCCGGCGGCGCGAAGGCCTGTTCAGCGGATCGGCCGCAGCCGAGGAGCGGCACAGCGAGTTCACGCAGTCGCTGCCCGCCGTGCGGCCGGACGAGGGGTAGTCCTCAGGCGGCCTTCGAGCCGAACCGGAAGGCGCGCACGAGCTGGACGATGCCCGAGACCACCAGCGAGATGCCGAGCAGCAGCCAGAGGATGGCCGCCCCCCACAGGGGCGAGGTGATCAGGACGGCGCCGGCCACGATCGTGATCACCGAGTAGACCACCGTCCACACCTTCGACGGTGCGTCCGCGATCAGGGCCAGGGCGACCACGCCCTCGACGAGCCAGGTGAAGCCGACCACGACGCCGATCAGGACGGCGAGCACGTCCCGGGCGGTGCCGAGGTTCGCGAAGGCGAGGATGGCGGTGACCAGGAACACCGCGCCGAGCGCGAGGTGGCCGACCCGGGCCCAGCCGCGCCTCCTGCGCGAGAAGATGCCGATGGCGATGGAGACCACGCCGGCGATCAGGGCGTACACGGCGACGAAGCCGGCGACGACGCTGGCGCTCTTCGCCGGCCAGGCGAGGATCACCACGCCCATGATCAGGGCGATCAGGCCGGCGACGCCGAGCGCTCCCCGGACCATGCCGACGGCCTTCCGGTCCATGTCCTTCAGCTGGTCATCGAATGATGTGGCGGACATCTCGATCCTCTCGCAAGTCAGTCACCCGCACAGTTCGGGTCACCCGCACAGTCTGGCAGTACGGACGGCTCGTCCCGCTCCGCCCGCGCGGACCGGACCGAATTGGGGACGGTTCCTTACTCGGTCCACATCGCGATGTGGACCGAGTAAGGAACCGTCCCCAACTCGGTCCAGGGGCGCGTCCGCGCGCGATGGGTCGGCCGGCGGAGACCCCGGGGCGTACGAGTGTGTGCGGTTCCTCCCGTACCGGTCCCGCGGCGGCGCGTCCGGTGAGATATTCGGCGGAGCCCACACCCCAGGGAGACACGCCATGACCACGCAGGCACCCACTGCTCCAGCGACCCGACGGGCCGGCGTGCGCGCCGCTTCCTGGCTCGTCCTCGTCGTCGGCCTGGCCGGGCTGGTGCTGTTCGCCGCCCAGGTCGAGGACTCGACGCCGATGTTCCTCTACTTCACGATCTGGTGTGCGACCGTCACCACGCTGATCTGGCCCGCGGTCGATCTCGTACCGGTGCCGCTGGCCCGCGTCGTGGCGCGCGCGGGGGCAGTGGGCTCGGTACTGGCCGGCATCGTGTACTGGGCCGTGCTGGCCCCGGCGTACGGCGTGGGCAGGCTGCTGCCGACGGTCCTGGCGAACATCGCCCTGCACGCCCTGCTGCCGATCGCGGTGCTGGTGCGCCTGGTCGCCGGGCGCGAGCCCCGGGCGTCCTGGGTGCAGGAGGTCGCGACGCTGTGGTTGCCGGTGCTCTACCTGGTCTTCACGTTCGCCGTGCTCGCCCCGATGGGGATCCCGAGCCCCTACCCCTTCCTGCAGCGCGGCGCGAACCTGTGGATCAGCATCCCCGTGCTCACGCTGGTGTGGCTGGCGATCGCGGCGCTGCTGCACGGCGTCGTCGCGCTCATGCACCGGCGCCGCGGGGCGTAGGCGGCGCGGTGTACGGAACCGTATGGACGTGGCCTACCCGGCGCGCGCAGCCACGGCGGTCGGTCGCCAGCCGGTGCCCGGATCGACCATGATGGGCCGGGAGCGGCCGAGACGAGGTGGAGGATGAGCGATCCGGAGATCCGGGTCCTGGTGGCGGAGGACGATCCGTTCGCACAGCGTGCCATCGTCACCTATGTCGCCCGGGCGGCCGACATCTCGATCGTCGGGGTGGCCTCGGACGGGCGAACCGCGTTGCGGATGGTCGGCGAGTTGGAGCCGGACGTCCTGCTCACCGACATCCACATGCCCGGCCTGGACGGTGTCGAGCTCATCGAGAGGGCGCTCAGCCTTCCGCGTCCACCACGGGCCCTCTGCTTCACCGCCCTCGGCGACGAACCCACCATGCGGGCCGCGCTGGAGGCGGGTGCCAGCGGATTCCTGCTCAAGGTGGACCCCCCGGACCTGCTCGTCCAGGCCATCCGGATCACCAACAACGGCGAGGCCCTGGTCTCTCCGAAGCTGCTGGCGGGCGTGCTCAACGCCTTCACGCGGCGGGGCAACCCGCCACCCGACCTCTCACCGACCGAGATCGACCTGGTGCGGTTGGTGGGGACGGGGCTCGACAACACCGAAATCGCCCGGGAGCTCTCCCTGGCGCCCAGCACGGTGAAGACCTACGTCAGCCGGCTGCTCCGCCGGATCGGCTGCCGCAGCCGCGCCCAGCTGGCGGCCCGGGCGCACGAGTGGGGACTGGTCGGCTGAGCCCGGGCTTCAGTCGGACGGGGTCCTCCGGAAGGCGCGCCCGATCACCCCGCCGCCCCCGAGGATGCCGGCCACGCCGAGGGCGGTGACCACGAGTTGGAGTGGCACCGACAGGTCGGCGGCCATCTTGACGCGGACGAAGATGCACGCCAGTCCTGCGCCGATGAGCACGACGCCCAGGACGATCGCGACGGGTCGGTTCACGGTCTTCTCCTTGTTCTGCTTCGCAGCGGGATCGTCTGGCGTCGTCATTCGGTGCGGGCCCCCTCGCGCCAGAACCGGGGGACCGCGACCAAGCCGGTTGCCACCACCCAGGCGCCGAGCACGAGCAGACCCTGGATGACCGGGATCCAACCCTGCGCGGCCGTCCCGGAGACGTTGAGGGCCTTCATGACGGCGACACCGGGCAGCGCATCGAGCACGGTCGCGAGGACGGGTCCGAACGCGTCCGGCCCCGCGACCTGCAGGACCACGACGGCCAGCGGGAGGACCAGGAGGCACCCGATCGCCATGGCCATCGCCACCGCGCCGCGTCGGAGCGCGGTGGCCGCGAGGAACGACAGGGTCGTCACCAGCGCGAGGGCGAGGCAGGCCATGCCGAGGCCCAGCAGGAAGGAGCCGAGGTCGATCGACCCGGGAAGCCCGATCACCCGACCCAGCAGAAGGACGAAGGGGCTCACCACCAGCAGGACCGCCATGCCGAGCACGGGCCACACGAGCGCGCGGGCCACGAGCAGCCGGCCACGGTTCGGTACGAGCAGCAGCGAGCCCAGGACCGTGCCGTCCCCGGTTTCACCGGTCACCGTCGAGAGGGCGTAGAGGCACAGCACGAGGCTGATCGCGCCGGCCGCGAACTCCAGGCCGATCGGCACGGCGAACGCCCCGGCGCCGAGCGTGTCGTCGACCGAGCGCACGAACGCGAAGAACCCGAATGCGCTCAGCACCGCGATCCCGGCCGCGACGCCGAGCGCGACCGGCGTGCGCCGGCCACGCAGGTGTCTGCGGAACTCCGCGCGAATGACCGAGCCGGCAGTCTGTCGGCCGGGGGTGGGCTGCATGGTCATGGCCGGGCTGCCTCGATCCGTGCTCGATTGGTGGTGGAGGTGAGGAAGACGTCCTCCAGCGACTGCCGCTGGACCTCGAGATGGGTCAGGGTCAGGCCGGCGCCGAAGACAATCCGTCCGATGGTCGCGGGATCGGTCGCCTCGACCACGGCGCCGTCCGGGAGGACCCGGAGTGCGTAGCCGTGGCCGCGCAGCAGGCTGACGACCGCGGGGAGTTCGTCCGACCGGAGGCGAACCGGTGCCCTGGCGCTGTCGTGGAGGTCGCCGAGGCGGCCCTCGCGCAGCACCTTGCCGCCGTCGAGCATCACCACCCGGTCGGCGACGAGTTCGAGTTCCGACATCAGATGGGACGACAGCAGAACGGCCTTGCCGGCCGCGGCCTCCTCGCGGAGTAGGGAGCGAAGCCAGATGACGCCGTGGGGATCGAGCCCGTTGACGGGCTCGTCCAGGACCAGGTTGTCGGGATCGCCCAGCAGCGCCAGCGCGATGCCGAGGCGCTGCCGCATGCCCAGCGAGTAGGTTCCGACGCGGCTCCGGGCAGCGTCCTCGAGGCCGGTCAGGCGGAGCAGGTCGCCGATGTCACGGGTCGCTCCGTCCAGTGCGTCCGCGCCGTACCGGAGCAGGTTCTCGCCCGTGATCCGGCCCGGGAGCCACTCCCCGCCGAGGTGGACGCCCAGTGCCTTGCCCGGGCGGGCCGACCGGACGAACGGGACGCCGTCGACGAGGGCGGTGCCGCTGTCGGCCGGCAGCAGCCCACAGATGATCTTCATCACGGTGGTCTTGCCGGCACCGTTGGGGCCGACGAAGCCGGTCACCTCCCGGTCCGGAGCCTCCAGGGAGACGTTCTGCACCGCGTCGACGTCACCGAAGCGCTTGGAGACGTTTTCGACCCGGATCATTGGGCGAACCTCCAGGGTTGGGGGCGGGGTGGCGCGTCTCCCGTTCCGGACAGCACCTGGTGGGCGAGGTGGTCGACGGACGCGCGCGGGTGGGCGAGCGCAAGCCAGCGGAGGGGACGCCCGGCGTACGCGCCGAGCATGACGCACAGGAAGTGCGGCCTCGGCCGGAGCCAGCCCATGGTGGCGACCTGGCCGATCGCCCGCACGCGCAGGGTGGTCTGCCGTTCGGCGGCGAACCGCGTCGTGGAATTCATCAGGCGCCGGGTGTCCTCGCCGGAGAACCGGGTTGACAGCGACCTGCCGAGGAACGAGATGGCGAACAGGAAGCTGAGCCCGGCGAGCAGGACCGCCCACAGCGGCAGGGTGGTCCACTGGTGGAGGCCGAGACCGGCACCGGCGGCGGCGCCGAGCACACCGATCGACAGCAGCAGGGCACGGGCGCGGCGCGGGCGGTCGTCCAGCAGCGATTCGCTCGCGACCAGGCCCGCGAAGTGCTCTCTGGCGAGCGAGCGCACCACGTCCACGGGCAACGACGGAAGTAGCAGGTTGCTCCGGAGCTGGGACGCCGAGTCTGTGGTCAGGAGGGCCAGTCGGGCCCGTCCGATCCACTGCTCGACCAGGTTCCGGTGGACCACGATCCCCTCGACGGCAGCTGGGTCGATCCGGCGCTCCTGCGACTCCAGCAGGCCGAACCGGATCGAGAGGGTGCCGTGATCGCTGACGCCGACCCGGAACCGGAAGAAGCGCACGAGGGTGGCGCCCACGCCGATCAGGACGGCCACGACGATCGCGCCGAGGAACTGTGCCCAAGCGGGGAACTGCCGGGCTGCGACCCCGAACGGTTCGAGCAGTCCGGCGCCCTCCAGGAGGTCCCACAGCGTCGCGCCCCCCGCAGCGGCGAGAACCAGGACCTGGCCGTACACGAAGCTCATCAGCACCAGTTCCGGCACCGATGCGGCGTAGATCGTGCGCTCCCTGGGCCGGTCGGCCGCGGGTGCGGACGGCTGCCCGGTCGGCAGCGCGGCCTCGACATGGCTCAGCACAAGGTCCACCGTCGGCCGGGTGACCCCGCGGAGGACGACGCGGGTCGACTCGTCGCCAGCCTGGGTCAGGGTGAGGCGGTAGAGGCCGAGCAGCCTGTGTGCCCAGGGCCGGTCGGTGTTGACGGCCGCGATCGAACGCCACGGGAAGTCGCGGCGGCGTCGCTCGATGAGGCCCATCTCGTGGCGAAGTGAACTCGAGGTCAGCTCGTAGCGGTGAGTGGCCTGACGGAAGACGGGTTCGACAACGGCGAGCGCCACCCAGACGATGGCCAACGTGGTCAGAATGCCAGCGAGGAGTCCGGTCGACCGCATGCCGAACGCCCACAGGCCGGCCACGATGATCAGGGTCGTGGGGAGGCTCGCGAGGTAGTCGGCGAGGATCACCCGGGGCGAGTCGCGCCAGCGGAGCGGGGCCTGGTCAGGCATGGAGCCCCCGCTCCGCGGCGCCAGTGACGGTGGTCCGGATCCGATCCGCCTCGGGCCGGGGGACAGGGCCCAGAGGGTTGCTGCCGACCGCAGTCACGATCCGGAGCTCCGCCAGGTCGAAGGCGCGCAGCAGCGGGCCCTGGACGAGTTCGACCCCGAAGGTCCGATTGGTGGGGATCGAGCGCTCGCGCAGGAAGATCCGGCCGTGCGAGATCCGGGTCGCGGTCTCGGTGAGTTCGTAGCGGTACGTCCGGATGTGCCAGCGGTGCACGAGAGCGATGTCGGTGATCAGGGTGATCGTGGCGACGGCGGCGGCCACGACGAGCAACCAGACCGGGATCGCCCCGGGGAGCGCGAGGTGGACGACCAGGCCGGCGGTCATGGTGATGGCCCACACGATCGCGGCCTTGAGGTTCAGGTAGGTCAGGGCACGCCCAGGCAGACGCGATCCGGGCTCGGCGGGGGCCATCGAGGGCGCCGCGTCTGCCGGCTCAGCGGTCCCTTGGGGAGATCCGTTCACGTTGCCTCGTTCCGGGGTGGATTGGTTCAGAGTAGCCGGGAAGCTGCTCACGACCTGGGTGGCGATGCCGGACCGTCCGGCATCGCCACCCAGGTCGCTGGACATCAGCCGATGCCGAGGATCCGCAGGATCAGCTCGATGATCGCCTCGACCGTGAGCCCTCGCTCGATCCACTTCTTGATGGTGTCCCAGTGGGACTTGATGTAGGCGACGACCTTCGTGATCGCGGTCGAGCCGTACTTCCACGCCAGGCGCAGCACCTTGTAGATAAAGCTCCACATGTCGGTCTCCTAGGGGTAGGTCCGCCCGGTCTGTCCGGAGCGGTGCCACCAGTCGACCTGGTCCTCCGGGGCCTCGGCTACGGCTCGGGTGTGATCGTCAACTTCGGGGGACGGGACTCTCCCCGCGGGTTGATCGCCGGACCGACTTCCGGGGAGATGTCCCGTCCCCCGAAGTTGACGATCCAGGCCGGCACGTCGCCACCGGTTCAACGAAGCCGCCTAGAATGCGGCGCGAATCCCACCCAAGGAGATACCGATGTTCATCCTTCAAGACGTCCTGCTGACCGCCTCCGTCACGATCTGGTCGCTCCCGATCATCGAGGCGATCGCCCCGCTCGGCAACGCGCCGTGGTACTGCGAGCTGATGCCGTGGCTGAAGATGTGCCACTGAGCCGGCCATGGCCTGATCACTAGGCTGCGGACATGGTGGTCGGTTCCCGCAGGCCCGTGGGCGAGGCGTTGTGGCTCGAGCCCTCGATCGCCGCGTTGTTGGTGGCGCTCACGACGGTGCTGAACCGTGACGAGGGCTCGGCCGCGGTGTGGGTCGTCGAGATCGTGACGTGCCTCGGTGCAGCGCTGGCGTATCGGCTGCCCCTCGCCGGCGCCCTCGTCGTGGCTGCCGGGCTGTCGTCCTGGTTCCTGATGCCGGGCGTCTGGCCGGGGGCGAGCGGGCTGGCCTTTGTGGTGAACATCTTCGCGGCGGCGCGCAAGGGGCTGTCGTGGCGCGCGCCCCTGACGATCGCGCTCACCGTGCTGGCGTACCTGGTGCTGGTCGAACGGTCCGTCGCGCAGCCGACCGACCGGCCGGGACCCGCCGCGCTGGTCCTCTCGCTCGCGGTGCTGGCATGGCTCGGCGGCGCGGCGTGGCGCCGGGGCGCGGTGCTGCTCGAGCACGAACGCGAGCGGGCGGCGCTCGAGCAGGCCGAGCTGCGCCTGTCGCTGGCCCGCGACCTGCATGACACGGTCGCCCAGACCCTCGCCCGGGCGGCGATCGGAGCGAACCTGGCGCTCACCGAGCCGGACCTGCCGGCCGGAGCCCGCGTCGAGCTGGAGCGGATCGCGGCGGAGTGTCGTTCGTCCGCGCACGACCTGAGGCAGTTGCTGGCCGCGCTGCGCAGCCAGGGGACTGACCCGGGGCGGACTGTCGCCGTCGTCACCGCCGAGACCCTGCGTGAGGACATCGAGGAGCAGGCTGCCGGATTGCGGGAGGCGGGCTTCGATGTCGAGGTCGACGTCGCGGTGCAGGCCCTGAGTGCCGCGCGGGCGCAGACCCTCAGCGCGGTTGCTCGCGAGGCGATGAACAACATGCGCAAGCACGCCCAGCCGGCGGGGCACTGCCGGATCTGGATCCATGACGACGGCGACGACGTGGTCGCCCGGTTCGAGAACCCGCGGCAGAGGTCAGGGCGCGCGCCCGACGGGATGGGCCTGACCGGCGTCCGCGAGCGGCTGGCCCTCCTCGGGGGCTCGTCCCGAACCGTCGAGGACGGCGAGCTGTGGGAACTGGTCGTCCGGCTGCCGCACGGCGTGCGCTGATGTGCTCGGGAGGCGCGCGGCGCGGGTCATCCGGACACGATGACGGCGTACGAGCCCGCGTCGACGAGCCGGTCCGCGGGCAGCTCGCCGCCGGTCGCGAGCAGGGCGGTGAGTTCTCCGCTGGTGGGGTCGAACGCCACGTCGTCCAGGGCGCCGAGTTCCTTGCCGGACGCGCTGAGCAGCCGCTTGCCGGGTAACCGGCGCGCCGTGCCGTTCAGTTCCCGGATGGTGTCGGACGGCTCGACGGCGACGGTCTCGTCCGGCACCGTCACCGCGTCCGCACCGAAGGCGGTGATGTCGTCCCACGGCACCGTGTTCGCCCTGCCGGCGCGCTTGAGGGTGATCGCCACCACGCGGCCACGCCGCGGATCGATCACCAGGCCGGCGATGTGGCCGACCGTCTGAGCCGTGGAGGTGCTGACCACCTTGTGCCCGCCGACTTCACTGAGCAGCATCAGCGCGTTCCCCCAGCTGGTTGCGGAAGGCGGTCACCGCATCGGCCAGCCCGGCCAGGTCACGGGTGGCGAAGTCGCGTGCGGCGGTGGGGACCACGAGGTGTTCCGCCGAGGCGGCCAGGGTGTCGGGCAGTGGCACGAACATGCGTTCCTTCGTCCCGGAGGGGTCGGTAGCCACCTCGTAGCCGACGACGTCACAGCTGCCGTCGCGGCCGGTGACCTCGAGGATCACGTCGGCGACGGTGCCGAGCGCCACGCCGTCCTCGGTGAGCACCTCCGAGCCCAGCACGTCGCCACCGGACCCGCCGGCGGACGCGATCTCGCCGAGCACCTCCGGGGTGGGTGCGAGCGCCCGCTCGTCCTCGATCATCACGGCGTCCGGCCCGAGCGCCCGGACCGAGGCCCACGGCAGCGTGGTCTTCAGCGGGCCGGCGAACAACCCGCGGCCAGCAAGGGTGAAACCGCCGACGGCGCCACCGCCGGCCGAGTACACGACGTCCTTCACCTGAGCGATGTCCTCGCCCTGCATGGTGACGACGGGGCGGTGGATGACCCCGGAAGCGCGCAGCAACGGGCTCATGAGTGTCCTTCCGGCGGGGTGGACGGAGGCTGCACGATCACGCCGCCGGCGCGGCGCCGGGACTGGACCAGCACGACGATCACGACCAGGACCACGGCGACGACCACGGCCACAACCAGCCAGACCCACCACTCCACGGCTGCCTCCCATCTCCTACGCTGAGAAGTACCCCGGAGGGCGGCGGGCTAACGCGGCACAACCGGGAGCAGCGCCGCCGGCCGGGAGCGGCGTCGTGCGTCAGTGGCGCAGCCAGTCGTCCAGCACCTTGGCCAGCGGCCCGGGCTGGTCCTCGGGGACGAAGTGCCCGGCCGGCCCGACCTCGGCGACGGTGAGCGCGGGCAGGTGCCCGGTGAGCCAGGCCACCGCCTCGTCCCCGACGACCGCTCCCGGTCGGGCCCGGACGAGCAGCAGCGGGACGGACGCACGGGCCGCGGCTGCCACCGCCCGGGGGAGCAGCGTCGCGACGTCGGCCGGATCGCCGGCGACCGGAACCTGGCGGGCCCACTGCAGCAGGGGACGACGGGACTCCGGCGTCGGGTAGGGGGCGGCGTAGGCGGTGAGTTCCGCGGCGGTGAGCCCGTCGATGGCGGCCGGCAGGAGCGTCTCGATGAAGAAGTTGTCGGCCAGCACCAGCTGCTCGCCGGCCCCGGGGGTGCGCAGTCGGCTGAACAGGTCGCGACCGCCCTCGTCGAAGGCGTCCCAGCCGGGCAGGGGGCGCAGGTGGCCCTCCATGAAGGCGAGGCTGCGCACCCGGTCGGGGTGGCGGTGCAGGCAGGCGAAGGCGATCGCGACGCCCCAGTCGTGGGCGACCAGGTCGACCGCGGGCAGGTCGAGGGCGTCGAGGAGGGCGTCCACGTGCTCGATGTGGTCGGTGAGCCGGTACTCGATCGGAGGCTTGCCGGAGTCGCCCATCCCGATCAGGTCGACCAGGATCAGGCGGCGGTCCGGGCTGACCAGTCGCGGCGCCACCCGGCGCCAGAGGAACGACGAGGTGGGGTTCCCGTGCAGGAACACGACCGGCCGTCCGGTGCCCGCCGTCCAGCACCGCATGGTGG
>JBDHZJ010000029.1:0-12931 GCA_039811825.1 Propionicimonas sp. | reverse complement strand
GCCGCCCAGCTGGGCAAGAGCGTGGCCGTCATCGAGAAGCAGTGGTGGGGAGGGGTGTGCCTCAACGTCGGCTGCATCCCCACCAAGGCGCTGCTGCGCAACGCGGAGCTCGCGCACATCTTCCACGCCGAGGCGGCGACGTTCGGCATCGAGGGCGAGGTCCAGTTCAACTTCAAGGCCGCCTTCGACCGCAGCCGGGCGGTCTCGGACCGGATGGTGAAGGGCGTCCACTTCCTGATGCGGAAGAACAAGATCACCGAGCTGAACGGCTGGGGCACCTTCGTCGACGCGAAGACGATCAAGGTCGCCACAGACTCCGGTGAGGACACCGTCACCTTCGACGACTGCATCATCGCGGCGGGGGCCACCACGAAGCTCCTGCCCGGCACCCAGCGCTCCGAGCGGGTCTTCACTTACGAGGAGCAGATCCTCTCCGACCAGCTGCCCACCTCGATCGTGATCTGCGGCGCGGGCGCCATCGGCACCGAGTTCGCCTACGTGCTCTCGAACTACGGCGTCGAGGTGACGATCGTGGAGTACTTCGACCGGATGGTGCCCAACGAGGACCCGGAGGTCGCGGCCGAGCTGCTCAAGGCCTACAAGAAGATGGGCGTGAAGGTGCTCACCGGAACGAAGGTGGACAGCATCGAGGAGCACGCGGACGGCGTCCGGGTCCGGGTCAGCCCGGCGGCCGGGGGAGAGGGCCAGGTGCTCGAGGCCGAGCGCGTCCTGCAGTCGCTGGGCTTCGCGCCGCGGATCACGGGCTACGGCCTGGAGAACACCGGGGTCGAGATCACCGAGCGGGGTGCGATCGCCATCGACGACTACATGCGGACGAACGTGCCCGGTATCTACGCGATCGGCGACGTGACCATGAAGCTGATGCTCGCCCACACCGCGGAGGCGCAGGGCGTGGTCGCGGCCGAGACGATCGCCGGCGCCGAGACCATGCCGATCAACTACGACATGATCCCGCGGGCGACCTACTGCCAGCCGCAGGTCGGCTCCTTCGGCTACACCGAGGCCCAGGCGGCCGAGCGGGGCTACGAGGTGAAGGTCGCGAAGTTCCCGTTCAGCGCGAACGGAAAGGCGCATGGCCTCGGGGATGCGACCGGGTTCGTGAAGGTCGTCGCCGACGCCCGCTACAACGAACTGCTGGGCGCCCACATGGTCGGTCCGGACGTCTCCGAGCTCCTTCCCGAGCTCACCCTGGCCCAGCAGTGGGACCTGACCGCCGACGAGGTCGGACGGAACATCCACGCGCACCCCAGCCTCTCCGAGGCGCTGAAGGAGGCCGTGGAAGGCATCGCCGGCCACATGATCAACCTTTAGGGCGGGTTCTCCGCAGGAGCGGGGCCCGGGCGACCACAGTGTCGCCCGGGCCCCGCTCTGCTGTCTGCGGATAAGTCCCGCGCCGGCTCTGCGAAATCGCATTTGTGCGTCACGCTATTCGGCAAAGGAATGTACTTCCGGTAAATGTGGCGCATTGACGCCGGCGCGCCATTCTCTCGTGGCCGGGATCGATCGGCGCGTGGATGCCCGATCCCCGCGGCCACCGACGCCGGGGGAGCGGGGCTCCGGCGTCGGCCAGGGGCGGCCCGAGCGGGGTCATGCCCCCTTCGACCGCCGTGTCATCCGTTCGGGTGACAAATGTCATCCGCACGGGGGACAAATGCCCGGAAATGTAGCCCTTAGGGGGGACAGTTCACGCCAAAAAATCGCCTTGGAACTGCCTGAAACACCTATTCAAGAGGGCCCGGACTGGTTTAGGATCCTGGTTATGGTTATTGGGAACTGGGAGCGAGAGCGGGGCGCGACCGCCGTCGAATACGGCATCTTCGTCGCCTTCATCGCCACTGTCATCATCGCGGGGGTCACGGCCCTCGGCACCAGCACCGCCGGGCTGTTCTCGCCGGTCGTCGACTTCTTCAGCACCTTCCACCCGTAGGCCGCAGCGCCGCTCACTCCGGCACCATCGCTCCCGGGATCTGGCCACCCAGTTCCCAAAACATTCGCCACTTCGGGAGCGGTAACGCAGGAGAGCGCGGGACTGCCAGATCCCCCGAAGATCCCCCCGGAACGGGATGTCCGATAAGGTACATTATGACATTCCGATCCACCACAGGTCGCTCCGGTGGCCATCCCCCCACTCCAGATCGGACAACGCAATGAGCACCATCACCGCCAGGTTGGTCGCCCGGTTCGACCGCTGGCTCGACCGCGTGGTCGCCGACGACGACCGGTTCATCTGCGCCGCCTGCGACGACCGCTTCCGCTCCCGCTCCGTGGGCATCGAGCATGTGCTCCGCTGCCACCCCGAGTACCAGGGTGTCGTGGTCTACGAAGGCGCAGCGAACCCGAAGCCCGTCGCCGTCCCCGCATCGATGCGCCGCCCGCTCGCCGCGGGACTCTCGCCGGCGCCGGTGCGGGTCGTCGTGCCTGCCGGCCGCTGAGTCCGTAGAACCCCACCGTCGGCTGGGACGGTGGGGTTCGCCATTTCCACACCCGGGTCTGCCAGACTGCGTGCGTGAGTAGCACCGGCGTCCCCGTGGCCGCGGCCGTGCTGGCGCGCGCGGGCGTCGCCTTCCGGTTGCACGAGCACCCACCTGCCCGCACCGAGGCCGAGCTGCACCTCACCGGTCTCGACGTCGACACCTCTGCCAAGACCCTCGCCTTCCGACTTCCGGACGGACGCATCGTCCTCGCCGCCATTCCGGGCCCGGCCCGGCTCGGCTACGGGCAGCTCGCCCGGGCCCTCGGCGTGCCCCGCTCCGCGCTGCGAGCGGCCGGGTCCGACGACCTGCTCGCGCTGGGGATGCAGCCCGGCGGCGTCAGCCCCGTCTGCGACGATCCCGGCGTGGTTCGCGTCCTGGACCACACCCTGCTCGAGCACCGGGTGCTCTACTGCGGCAGCGGTTCGCCCGAGGCCACCGTGGAGATCGCCCCGGCCGACCTGGCCGCGCTGGCGCCCACGGCGATCCTCGCCGACCTCTGTGCGGACGCGATGAAGTCCGGAGACTGACCTTGCCTGAGGTTCAGCCAATCGCCTCAACCGGTGCCGCCCCTGCCCACTGGGCGGTATCCGGCGCTCCGCGCTCCCCCGCGGCGCCGCTGGGACCGTTAACATGTCGGTCAACGCCCCGACCCGTCGAAGGAGCGGCTCTGTGATCAACCCTGTCACCGAACTGCGCTCGTTCGTGGCCGCCGCCCTGATCGACCCGGTGCCGCGCGAGCACGTGGAGTCCGGCGAGGCGTTGGTGCAGCGCCGCTGGATCTCCTCGGTGACGCTCGCCGTGGGCTCCTTCATGCTCGCCTTCACCCTGCGCCTCGCTCCCGGGGACCCGGCGTTCTACGCGGCCACCCTCGCCCTCGCCACCACCTGGATCGTCGGCGGGCTGATCTCGGGGAAGATCTACCTCGGCAACGCACACACCCGCGCCGGCACCGACTCGGGCCGGGGTGTGGTGCAGGGCATCATCATCGGCGTCGTACTGCTCGCGGTGTTGCTCGCCGGTGCGGCGCTCGTCGCGCCGGTGCCTGCGCTGCGCGATCCGCTCCTCGGGCTGTTCCTGCATGCCGACCTCGGCATCGCACCACTGGTCGCGGTACTGACCGCACTGATCGCGATCGGTGAGGAGTTGTTCTTCCGCGGGGCCCTGTGGGCCGCGGTCGGCGGGCGCCAGGCCCTCCTGGTGACGACCCTCATCTACGCGCTGACGACCATCCCCAGCGGGCTCCCGCTGATGGTGCTCTCCGCGGCCCTGGTCGGCTTCGTAGCCGGCGTGCACCGCCGGGTCACCGGTGGCGTGCTCGGTCCGGTGATCATCCACCTGATCTGGTCCCTCGGCCTCTTCTTCCTGCTCCCCGTCGTCCTCGGCGGTTGACGCTTGCCTTGTGAAGCCGCATGGCTTAAGGTAGGAAAGTGAAGTCAAACGCCTTCAGTTTCGTCCTGGTGGCCGACCAGGTGGCGAGCCGCGCCGCGCCGGACCGCGTCCCCGCAGCCCTCGAAGCCCTTGCGGGAGTGCCGCTGACCCTGGCGTTCGAGCGGACGGCCGGTGACGAGATCCAGGCCCTCGCGAGCGAGCCCGCGGCCGTCGTCGAGGCCGTCGCCCGGCTCACCCGCCTCGACGGCTGGCGGCTGGGAATCGGCGCCGGACCAGTGGAGACTCCCCTGCCTGACTCCACCCGGGCCGCCCGTGGCGCGGCCTACCTCGCCGCCCGGACCGCCATCGCCGCCGCCCGCCGGGCCCCCACGGCGCTCGCGCTCGCGGTGGGCGATGCCGTCAGCGACGACCGGTACGGTGACTTCACCGCGCTGGCGCGGGACGCGGAGGCCGCGCTGTGGCTGTTCCGGTCCGTGCTCGGCCGGCGCAGCGAGGAAGGATGGGAGCTCATGGACCTGCTCGATCGGGGCATCACCAGTGCGGAGGCCTCGGCCCGGCTCGGGATCAGCCCGTCGGCGGTCAGCCAGCGCCTGTCCCGGTCGGCCCGTGAGGAGGGCAGCCGCGGCGCAGAACTCTGCGTCCGACTGCTGGGCAGGCTGCGGGACGCGGCCGAAGCGCAGGAGCAGGGCCGGTGAGCCCCGTCTGGGCGGCCGTCCTCAAGGTCGCGGTCGTGCTCGCGCTGGGCGTCCTGACCACGCTGGCGGGCAGTCCGCTGGTCCGCGCCGTGCTCCGCTTCGCAGACTCCCCGCGACGGACGAGGGCCGCGGTGGCGGGCGACGAAGCATCCGAGCCGTCTCCCGGCATCCAGGCGGCGTCCGCCCAGTTGCAGGGCGGGCACTGGATCGGCCTGCTCGAACGACTCGCGATCTACGCCTCGATCCTCGCCGGCTTCGGCGAGGGCATCGCGATTGTGCTCGCGATCAAGGGCCTGGCCCGGTATCCCGACCTGAAGGCGACCACGACGGGCGCGGCCGAGCGGTTCATCATCGGCACCTTCTCCAGCGTGCTGTTCGCCGCGGCCTGCGCGGGGCTCGCCCGCTGGCTGGTCGGGCTGTGGTGAGCACCGGTCTCGACCGGGCCTGGGCCGAGCTCCTGCCCGGCCAGGACGCGCTCGGCGCCGAGTTGCTCGCCCGCTGGCGCGAGCCGCACCGCCACTACCACGACACCAGCCACCTCGCCGCCGCGCTCGGCGCGCTGGCCGACGTGGGCGGGGTCGCGCGGACGGAACGACTGGCGATCTGGTTCCATGACGCCGTGTTCACCGGAGCTCACGGGGACGACGAGCGGGCCTCGGCCGCGCTGGCCGGTGACCGGCTGCTCGAGGCCGGTCTCCCCCGCCACGAGGTCGCCGAGGTATCCCGGCTGGTGCTGGTCACCGTGCACCACTCCCCTGCCCCGGAGGATGCCCCCGGCGCCCGGGTGAGCGACGCCGACCTGGCCGTGCTCGGGTCGGCGCGGGACGCCTATGCGGCGTCGGTGTCCGCGTTGCGGGCGGAGGCTGTCGCGATGCCGGAGCCCGCCTGGCGGGAGGCAAGGTTGGCCAGGCTGGCCGAGCTCCTGGCCGCGGAACCGTTGTTCCACACCACCACCGGACAGCGCCGGTGGCTCACCAGGGCCCGGGCCAACCTGGTCGCCGAGCAGCAGGAGTTGCTCGACGCTACTTGACCGCCCCCGCGGTCAGGCCGGAGACGATGTAGCGCTGCAGGAAGAGGAACAGCAGCAGCACCGGCAGCGCCGCGAGCACGGCACCGGCGGCGAACAGCCCCCAGTTGGCGTCCTTCTGCGACGACACCATGCTGTACAGGCCCACCGCCAGCGTCCAGTGCTCCTCGCTCTGCAGCACCACCCGTGCGACCACGAACTCCGCGAACGAGGAGATGAAGCTGAGCAGCGCCACCACGGCGAGGATCGGCACCACCAGCGGCAGGATGATCGTCCAGTAGGTCTGGGCGTGCGTCGCCCCGTCGATCTTCGCCGCCTCGTCGATCTCCTTGGGCACGGAGTTGAAGAAGCCGTACATCAGGAACGTGTTGGCGCCGAGCGCCCCGCCGAAGTAGACCAGGATCAGGGCCAGGCGGGAGTCGAGGCCGAGCACCGGAATCACGTTCCCCAGCGCCAGCAGCAGCAGGAAGATCGCGATGAACGCGAGCACCTGCGGGAACATCTGGATGATCAGCAGGGCGGTCAGGCCGCTCCGGCGCCCGGTGAACCGGAACCGGGAGAAGGCGTATGCCGCGGCCGCGCCCATCACCACCGTGCCGACCGCCGTGATCGCCGAGATCACCAGCGTGTTCGCCATCCAGTACCAGAACTTGGTGTCATTGAGCGCGGCGAAGTTGTCCATCGAAACCGTCGCGAACAGCTGGTTCGAGCCGGTCAGCGTGCCGTCGACGGTCAGTGACGCGGACACGACGTAGACGATCGGGAACGCCGCATACACCACGGCGAGCACGCCGATCAGGTGCCGCCAGCCCAGCTTGGTGAGCCACTCCTTCGGCGTCTTGCGACGGTGTGCCGGCAGCGGGACGGCCCGGGTTGCGTGTGTGCTGGCCATGTCAGAGCACCTCCTCGAGCTTGCGGGTCTGTCTGAAGCCGAGCCCCGAGATCAACGCGACGATGATGAAGATCACGATCGCCAGCGCGCTGGCCAGGCCGTAGTTCTTGGGCGCCGAGCCGTCGACACCGGAGATCGAGTACACCATGGTGATCAACAGGTCGGTGGCACCGATCGGCGCGGACGTGTCGCCGAACCGGGGCCCGCCCTTGGTGAGCATGTAGATCAGCGTGAAGTTGTTGAAGTTGAACGCGAAGCTCGCGATCAGCAGCGGCGCGGTCGTGATCAGGACCAGGGGCCCGGTCACCGACAGCCAGGTGCGCAGGGGGCCGGCGCCGTCCACCTTGGCCGCCTCCCTGATGTCGTTCGGCAGCGCCTGCAGCGCCCCGGTCGCGACCAGGAACATGTAGGGGAAGCCGAGCCAGAGGTTCACTCCGAGCACCGACAGCCGGGCCAGCCAGGGGTCGTCCAGCCACGGGATCTCCGCCCCGCCGAGCAGCACCTGGTTGATGAAGCCGAACTTCGTGTTCAGCAGGCCCGACCAGATCAGGGCGGACAGGAAGCCCGGCAACGCGTACGGCAGCAGCAGCAGGGTGCGGTAGACCTTGCGGCCACGCACCCCCTCCTCGTTCATCACGATGGCCAGGAACAGGCCGAGCAGGAAGGTGGTCAGCACCGACAGCAGGGCGAACGCCAGGTTCCAGGCCAGGACCCGGAAGAAGGGTCCGGCGTACTGGGCGTCCGTCACCGCCTTGGTGTAGTTCTCGAAGCCGACCATCACCCGCCAGCCGGTGGGCAGCGCATTCCCGTCCGGGGCGACGAACTGGCCCCGGTCGGTGGCCGTGTAGACGGTGCCCGTGATGGTGTCCGTCATCGTGTCCGCGACCGGGTCGTAGGTGAACGTCGACTGGTAGAGGTAGCCGACGGTGCCGTTCTGGGTACGGACCGAGCCCGTCGCCGGATCGTCGCTGAACGGGACGCGGAGGTTGGTCACCGCCTCCTGGTTGCTGAAGATCTGCTGCTGGGTGGCGATGGTGTAGCCGGGAACGGCGGTCACCCGGGTGCCGGAGACGGTGGCGTCGGGAGCGGGCTGCAGGGGCTGGTCCGCGGTACCGACCTTGACCGCGCCGTTGTCGATGATCGCGAAGCCCAGGTCGGAGCCGTGGTAGACCACGGTCAGCGGGTAGGCCGCCGAGCCCTCGACCCGCTTCTCGTTCTGGGACAGGATCGAGGCGACCGCGTCCTCCTTGGTGAGGTTGTGGCCGTCGCCGTAGTTCGTCACCGAGATGTAGGCGGTGTAGAAGATGACGAAGACCTGGAACACCATCAGGAACACCACGCCCGGCGCGACGTACTTGGCCGGGAGGGTGTGCTTCCTGGAGAAGTAGACGTAGTCGAGGGCGACCAGGATCACCAGCATCCCGGTGAAGACCCACCACGACGCCTGCTGCCAGGCCGCGAGGAGGACGTACACCCCGAGCGCGTTGACCAGCGCCATCAGGACCAGCTTGACCACGAAGCCCACCCCGAAATCGAGGGAGTTCCAGGCCTTGGACTTGCGCTTCGCGGTCTCGGGGACCGCCGCCTGCTTCAGATCCGCCATTGATCTTCGCTCGCGTGGGTACCGGTCAGGGGGACGCCGAGCGTTTCGGCGTCCCCCCGGGTCCGGCAACTACTTGATCTTGCTCTCGATGTCGGTGATCATCTTCTGCCAGCCGGCGACGGGCTGCTGCTTGCCGGAGATGATGTTCGCCTCGGTCACGCCCCAGTAGGTCCACACCGAAGCCATCTCGGGAATCGACGGCATCGGGACGGCGTCCTGGGCCACCTTCGCGAAGCCCGCGGTGAGGGTGTCACTGGCGGCCTTCTCCGCTGCGCTCTTCAACGCGGGAGTGCGCTGACCGGCCTCGTACATCGAGAACTGCACGTCGGTGGTCGCGATGTAGTTGGTCAGGAAGTCGTTCGCGACGATCGGGCTCTGGGTCTGCGAGGAGATGAAGAAGCCCTGCACGCCCACGAACGGGGACGCGGTCTCGCCACCGGCGGACGGGATCGGGTCGATCGCCAGGTCGAGGTCCTTGAAGGTGTCCAGCATCCACGGGCCGCCGATGATGAACGGCGACTTGCCCTTGGCGAAGGCGTCGACGGCGATGTCGTAGGTGATCGCGGTGTCGAGCGTCCCTGCCTTGCCCTGGTCGGCCAGCCACTTGGCGAACTTCTCGCCGTTTGCGCCGCCCATCGCGAGCTCGCTGGTGTACGAACCGTCGGGGTTCTGGGCGAACACCGGGGCGCCGAAGGAGGTCTGCAGCGGGTACATCGTGTAGGGGTCACCGGTGGTGCCGACCTGGAGCAGGATCGGGTACTTGGTGCCGGCCTTCTTGCCCATCGCCAGCGCGTCGTCCCAGGTCGCGGGGGCGCTCGAGGCGAGCTTGGTGTTGCGGATCAGGGCGATGTTCTCGATGGCGTAGGGGACGCCGTAGACCTGGCCGTCCTGGCTGAACGCCTGGATCGCGACGGGTTCGAAGTCGTTCGCCTTGTCGCCGAGCTCGATCGGGGAGACGACACCGTTCTGGATCAGGTTGCCCAGCCAGTCGTGCGCGCCGATCGTGATGTCGGGGCCCTTCCCCGTCGGCACCTGGGAGGTGAAGTCCGCCTGGATGTCGGCGAAGTTCTTCTTGACCAGTTCCACCTTCGCGTTGGTGGCGGCCTCGAACGCCTTCGCGGCGGCCTCGGTGGCAGCCATCCGGGTGTCGTCCACCCAGACGGTCAGGGTGGTGCCGCTGTAGTCGGCCGCGGCGGCCGAGCTCGCGGCGCTGGCCGGCGCAGAGCTCGGCGCCGTGCCGGATGAACATGCACTGAGCGCCACGATCGCGGTGGCGACTCCAAGACTGACGATGCTCCTGCGCATCATGCTCCTCTTCGTTGAACGGGCGGTGGGAGATCCCCTGAGGGGTGTCCGCTGAGCCAGAGACTAGTACAGATTTGCGTTGAGGGTGCAATGCGTTACGCAAACCGTTACCGACTCGAGACCATCGGGTCCACACAGGAAGCCTCCGATCCGGTAGGTTCGTCCGCGACGACGCCGTCGAACGGAGGCGAGATGGGCAAGAAGAGCGAAGCCAGCGCGATAAAGCCGCGCCTGCTCGACATCGCCGAGGTCTCCGGAGTCAGCACCGCAACCGTTTCACGGGTGCTGAACGGGAAGCCCGGGGTGGGCGAGGAAGTGCGCAACTCCGTCCTCGCCGCCCTCGACATGCTCGGCTACGAACGTCCGGCCATCCTGCGGCACAAGACCGCGGGCCTGATCGGCATCGTGGTGCCCGAACTGAACAACCCGATCTTCCCCGCGTTCGCGCAGGGCCTGGAGTTCCGGTTCGCGCAGCACGGCTACACCCCCCTGATCTGCACCCAGTCCCCCGGCGGCACCACGGAGGACGAGGCGATCGAGCTGCTGCTGGGCCAGGGCGTGTCCGGGATCATCTTCGTCTCCGGACTGCACGCCGACTCGACCGCTGCCACCGAGCGCTACCAGAACCTCCGTGCGCGAGGCATACCGCTCGCGTTCATCAACGGCTGGGCCGAAGGCGTGGACGGCACGTTCGTGGCCACCGACGACGCCGCCGGGATGGACAACGCGGTGCGCCACCTGGCCTCGCTCGGGCACACCCGGATCGCACTGCTGATCGGCCCCGACCGGCTGGTTCCGGCGCAGCGCAAGATCGCCTCGTTCCGCACGGCGCTCCTCGAGCACGTCGGTGAGGCGGACGCCGAGCCGCACGTCTTCCACACCCTGTACACGCTCGAGGGCGGGCACGCCGCAGCCGAGCGCATGGTGGAGAGCGGACACACCGCGCTCATCTGCGGCTCCGACCTGATGGCCCTCGGTGCGATCCGCGGGATCCGCGGCAAGGGGCTGCGGGTTCCCGAGGACGTCTCGGTGATCGGCTATGACGACTCGCCACTGATCGCCTTCGTCGAGCCCCCGCTGACGACGGTGCACCAACCCGTCGGTGCGCTGTGCCAGGCGGTGGTCACCGCCGTTCTCGGCGAGATCGACGGCAACCCGGGACCGCGCACCGAGCTGCTGTTCCGTCCGGAACTGATCGTCCGCGCGTCCACCACTGCCGCACCGCGCTGAGCCCACCCGCGGATGGGCAACACTGCGCACGCCGCGCCGGACGCCCGGCAGGTCGGGCAATACTGACCGGATGACCCGTACGGAGCGCGCCATCGCAGGCGTCGCCGCCACCGGTCTGGGCATCGCCGCCGGGCAGCTCCTCGGCACGGTCGTCGACCCGAAGTCCGCTCCGCTGGTCGCGGTCGGCTCCGCGCTGATCGACCTCGCCCCGCCACAGCTGAAGGAATGGGCGGTGAGCACCGTCGGGACGGCCGACAAGCCGCTGCTGCTGCTCACGGTGGTGGTCGTGGTCACGGCCCTCGGGGCGTTCGCCGGGATCGTTTCGGCCGCGCGTCCGCTCGTCGCCGACCTCATCTTCGCCGCCCTCGGCCTGGTCGGGGTGGCCGCTGCGCTGACCCGCTCCGCTTCCGGCCCCGCCGACGCGCTGCCGAGCATCGTCGCGGCCGTGGTGGCCGCGCTCGTCCTGCGCTGGCAACGCGGCTGGGCGGAGCCGGCGGGTCCCCGTCCGGACGGCACCGGCTTCGACCGGCGGCTGCTGCTCACCGGTGGGGCCGGGATCCTCGCCGCCCTCGCCACCGCGGCCCTGCCCGGCAGCCGGACGCAGCTGCCTCCCGCCGGCACGCCCACCATCACCATCCCGACGCCGGCCTCGACGCCGCCGGCCTTCCCGGAGGGGCTCGAGTCCACGGTGGTCGGCGTCACTCCCCTGCGCACCCCCGTGCCCGACTTCTACCGCATCGACACCGCGCTGTTCCTGCCCCAGCTCGACGTCGCGGGCTGGCAGCTCCAGGTGGACGGGCTGGTCGAGGAGCCGTTCACGATCGGCTGGGCCGAACTGGTCGCGATGCCGCTGATCGAGCGGGACGTCACGCTCACCTGCGTCTCCAACGAGATCGGCGGGCCGTACTGCGGCAGCACCCGCTGGACCGGCGTACGCGTCGCCGACCTGCTGCAGCGGGCCCGGCCCTCCGCCGGGGCCGACCAGGTGCTCAGCTCGTCGGCGGACGGCTTCAGCGCGAGCACCCCGCTCGCCGTACTGCTCGACGGCAGGGACGCGATGATCGCGATCGCGATGGACGGCCGGCCGCTCACCGCGGAGCACGGCTTCCCGGCGCGGCTGCTCACCCCCGGCGTGTACGGGTACGTCGGCGCGACCAAGTGGCTGACCCGGCTCAAGGTCACCACCTTCGCCGCCGACCAGGCGTACTGGACCACCCGCGGCTGGGCCGAGCAGGCGCCGGTGAAGACCGCCACCCGGATCGACACCCCCCGGGGCCGGGTCGCGGCCGGCGCGACCGTTGTCGCCGGCGTCGCCTGGGCGACCCACCGCGGGATCAGCCGGGTGCAGGTGCAGCTCGACGGGGGCTCCTGGCAGGACGCGCAGCTGGGCCCCGACGTGGGCCTCGACTACTGGCGGCAGTGGTACCTGCCCTGGGACGCGGCCGCCGGCAGCCACCGGATCGCCGCCCGGGCCTGGGACAGCGACGGCGTGGTGCAGCAGGCGACCGTGCAGCCGGTACTCCCCGACGGCCCGACCGGCTACCACGTCGTCGACATCCAGGTCGACTGAGGGCGCCCTCAGGCCTCGAACGGCTCCGGATCGCCCGCGCCGTACCGGGTGATCTCCACGTCGTCCTCGGACAGGTCGACGATGGTGGTCGGCTCCAGGCCGCAGTCGCCGGAGTCGAGCACCGCGTCCAGCAGGCCGCCCAGCTCGTCGTTCACCTGCCAGCCGTCGGTCATGGGCTCTTCGTGCCCCGGCAGGATCAGCGTGGACGACATCAGTGGCTCGCCGAGGGGGTCCAGCAGGGCGAGCGCGGTCGTGTGCTGCGGCACCCGCACCCCCACCGTCCGTTTCTTCGGGTGCAGCATCACTTTGGGCGCCTCGCGGGTGGCCCGCAGGATGAAGGTGTAGGCGCCCGGTGTGGCCGACTTCACGGCGCGGAACACGTCGTTGTCCATCTGCACGTACTGGCCGAGCTGGGCGAACTCGCTGCAGACCAGGGTGAAGTGGTGCTTGTCGGAGAGCTGCCGCAACGACCGGATCCGGTCCAGCCCGTCCCGGTTGCCCAGCCGGCAGCCGAGCGCGTACCCGGAGTCGGTCGGGTACGCGACCAGGCCCCCTTCGCGGATCAGGTCGGCGACCTGGCCCAGCGCGCGGGGCTGCGGGTTGTCGGGGTGGACGTCGAAGTAGCGAGCCATGGTTCGAGCTTAGGCTGTGCCGCTCGATAGGGTGCGGGCCATGGCACTGCTCTCGCTGTCCCTCGACGAACTACGCACCCGGTCCAGCCTGAA
>JBDHZJ010000028.1:0-12940 GCA_039811825.1 Propionicimonas sp. | reverse complement strand
TGGTCCTCGACGAGCCGGCCAACGCCCTCGACCCGGCCGGGATCGTGGAGGTACGCGAACTCCTGCGGGGCCTCGCGAACGACGGTGTCACGGTGTTCATGTCGTCCCACATCCTCGCCGAGGTGGCTCACCTGGCCGACCGGATCGGGATCGTCGACGCCGGGCGCCTCGTCGAGGAGGCGGCCCGCGACGTGCTCGCCGCCCGGGCACGCGAGTACGTCCGCGACACCTTCACCGCCGCCGAACGCGAGGAGGCGCTGCTCACCGCTGACCTCGAGCGCTACTTCCTCGCCCGCACGACCCCGGAGGCGACCCGGTGAGGCGGCAGGCTGTGGCGACGGAGTTCCTGAAGCTGAAGCGCTCGGTGGTGCCGTGGGTGACCCTGGCCGCGATGCTCCTGGCCCCGTGCGGGATCGCGCTGTTCATGTGGATCGTGCAGCACCCCGAGACCGCGGCGTCCCTCGGGCTGCTGGGCACGAAGGCGAACCTGGCCGGGCTGGAGGCGACCTGGCCCGCGTTCTCGACCTACCTCGCGCTGGTCGCCGGTGGCGGCGGGCTGGGGCTGCTCGGGTTCGTGCTCGCCTGGCTCTTCGGACGCGAGTACGCCGACGGGACCGCGAAGAACATGCTCGCCCTGCCGGTGGGCCGCGGCTGGTTCGTGGTCGGCAAGCTGGTCGTGGCGGCCGTGTGGTGGGCGGTCCTCGTCGTCCTGGTGGTCGTCGAGGGCATGCTTCTCGGCGCGGCCCTCAACCTTCCGGGACGTACGCCTGCCGCACTCGCCCAGACCGCGGGGACGGTGGCCGCCGCGGCTGCGCTGAGCTTCCTGGCCGCCCCGTTCGCCGCCTGGGTCGCGGTCGCCACGCGAGGCGCGCTCGGGGCCGTCGCGTTCGCGTTCGGCACGCTCCTGCTCGGCGACCTGTTCTCCCACACCGGCTGGGGCGCGTGGACGCCGTGGTCGATCGTGCTCTCCGCGTCCGCCGACCTCGGCACGCTCGCGTGGCAGAGCGTCGCCGTCCTGCTGGTGGCCTTCGGCCTGGGCTGCGCGGTCACCGTCCTGCAACTGGAGTACGCCGACAATCCGTAATGGACGCGTAGGGTCGGTGCACGTGGACGAACTGATTGCGCTCTACGACGAGCACGGACACCCCCGCGGCGCGGCGCCGCGGTCCCGGATGCGGGCGGAGAACCTGCGGCACGGCGCCACGGCCGTCGTCGTCCGCAACTCGAGCGGCCAGGTCTACGTGCACCGCCGCACTCCGACCAAGGACGTCTACCCGGGCCGGCGCGACTTCGCGGCCGGTGGTGTGATCGGTGCTGGTGAAGGCCCGGACGAGGCGGCGGCCAGGGAGCTCGCCGAGGAGCTCGGCATCACCGCCGTCCAGCCGGTCCCGCTGGGACGCGGCTACTACGCCGACGACCAGACCGCCTACCACGGGTTCTGCTACACCGTCATCTGGGACGGCGAGATCCGCTGGCAGCCCGAGGAGGTCGCGGGCGGGGAGTGGATGACCCCCGCGGACCTGCTCGAGGCCATCCGGACCCAGCCCGACGACTTCATGCCGGACACCGTGGGCCTGCTCGGCGACTGGCTGGCCGAGCAGGCCGCGTCCCCGGAGACCCCTGCGGGGAGCTGACCGCCGGCAGTTCGCGCGAGGCCCCCGAGCGAAACGGCTCCCGATCTGGTAGGACGGCTGCGTGCGCGCGATCGAGTACTCCGGTTACGGTGCCGAACCGCTCCTGGTGGACCGGCCCGAGCCCGAGTGCCCGGCGGACGGCGCCGTGGTGGCGGTGCGGGCCACCGGGGTGTGCCGCTCGGACTGGCACGCGTGGCGGGGCCACGACCCGGTGCCGCTGCCGATGGTGCCCGGGCACGAGTTCGCCGGGGTGGTGGCCCGCACCGGCCCGCTGGTCTCGGGCTTCGCGGTGGGTGACCGGGTCACCGCGCCCTTCGTGAACGGGTGCGGGCGCTGTGAGTGGTGCCGCGCCGGCCAGGCCCAGGTCTGCCCCGACCAGACCCAGCCCGGCTTCACGCACCCGGGTTCTTTCGCCGAGCAGGTCGTGGTGCGCGCCGCAGACTTCAACCTGGTCCGGCTCCCGGACGAGGTCGACTTCGTCACCGCCGCGTCGCTGGGCTGCCGGTTCGCCACGTCGTACCACGCGCTCACCGCGCAGAGCCGGCTCGCGCCGGGGGAGTGGCTGCTGGTCGTCGGCTGCGGCGGGGTGGGAATGTCGGCCGTCGTCGTGGGGGCGGCGCTGGGCGCCCGGGTGCTCGCGGTGGACCCCTCGCCCGCGGCCCGCGAGCGCGCGATCGGGCTGGGCGCGACGGACGTGCTGGCCGACGCCGATCCGGACGCCATCCGCGCCGCGACCGGCGGGGGAGCGCACGTCAGCCTGGACGCCGTGGGCACGGCCGGGACCTCCGCCGCGGCCATCCGTGGCCTGCGCCGCCGGGGACGGCACGTGCAGGTCGGCCTGATGCTCGACCGGCACGCGGACGCGCCGCTGCCGTGGGGTGCCCTGATCGCGCACGAGCTCGAGGTGGCGGGCAGCCACGGCATGGCCGCGGCCGACTACCCGGAGCTGCTGGACCTGATCACCGCGGGCCGGCTGGACCCGCGTCCGCTGGTCGGCCGAGTGATCGACCTGGCGCAGGCCGGTGCGGCGTTAGTGGCCCTGGACGCGCCCGTGTCGGCGTCCGCGGGGATCGTGGTCGCGACGCTCTGAGGGCCCCGCGGCTACACCTCGCCGAGGCTCGGCGACTCGGCCTGCACGGCGTGGCCGCCGAACTGGTTGCGCATCGCGGCGACCAGCTTCATCGCCGGGGACTCGTCCTGCCGGGAGACGAACCGGGCGAACAGCGCAGAGGTCAGCGCCGGCACCGGCACGCCGAGGTCGATCGCGGCGTCCACCGTCCAGCGGCCCTCCCCGGAGTCGTCGGCGTAGCCCTTCAGCTTCTCCAGGTGCGGGTCGTCGGAAAGGGCACGCGCGATCAGGTCGAGCAGCCAGGAGCGGATCACCGTGCCCTCGCGCCAGCTGTCGAAGATCTCCGGGACGTTGTGCACCAGGTCCGCCTTCTCCAGCAGCTCCCAGCCCTCCGCGTAGGCCTGCATGATCGAGTACTCGATGCCGTTGTGCACCATCTTCGCGAAGTGGCCGGCGCCGTGCCCGCCCGCGTGCACGAAGCCGAACTCGCCCTCGGGCTTGAGAGCGTCGAAGATCGGCTGCACCACGGCCACGTCCGCGGCGTCGCCGCCGCACATCAGCGCGTAGCCCAGCTCCTTGCCCCAGACGCCGCCGGACACCCCGCAGTCGATGAAGTGGACGCCGTGGGCCCCCAGCCGGTCGGCCCGGTCCTGGTCGCCCGTCCACTTGGTGTTGCCGCCGTCGACCACGATGTCGCCCTCGGACAGCAGGCCGGCGAGCTCGTCGATCGCCCCGTCCAGGAACTGCACCGGCACCATCACCCACACGACCCGAGGGGTCTGCCCGAGCCGTCCGACCAGGTCGGCGAGGCTCGCCGCCTCCGAGACGTCGGGGTTGGTGTCGTAGCCGACGACCGTGTGGCCCGCCGCGCGCAGCCGCGTCGCCATGTTGCCACCCATGCGGCCGAGGCCGACCATGCCGAGTTCCATCGCGTTCCTCCTCGTGAATCCGTGGTTCAGGCTACGACGCGGTGACAAGGCCACCGGCAGGGGACGCTGCGGCGGGGCCGGGACGCGCCCGCGCCCGGAACGCAGCCGGTCAGTCGTCGGCGGTGAGCTTGGCGTCCTGGCGCGGGATGATCACGGTGTTCAGGATCATCAGCAGCGACGCGGTGACGGGGACGGCGACCAGGGCGCCCAGCAGGCCCAGCAGGGTGCCGCCGACCATGGCCCCGATCAGCACCAGTGAGCCGGGGATGTCGACGGCCTTCGTCATCACCCGTGGCGTCATCACGTACGCCTCGACCTGCATGTACGCGAAGTAGACGACCGCGAAGATCAGCGCCAGCACCGGGTTGGTGAACAGGATCACCACGCTGGCCAGGATCCAGAACAGCACCGGCCCGATCATCGGGATCATCGTGATCGCCAGCGCCAGCGACGCGAGCAGCGCGGCGAAGGGCACCCCGAGGATGGTCATCAGGATGAACGAGAACACGGCGTTGGCCGCCGCGAGGATGGCCATGCCCGAGACGTAGCCGCCGACCGACTCGGTGAGCTGGCCGGTGATCTGCTCCAGCTGTGGACGGGCGTGGGCGGGGGCGAACCGGACCAGCGCCCGCTCCATGCTGTGCAGGGAGGCCAGGAAGTAGAGGGTGAGCACGAACACGATCAGCGTCGCCGAGACGGCGTTCACGACCCCGGTGCCGACGGCGAGCGCTCCGCCCCCGATCGCGAGCAGGTTGGACGGGTTCGAGAGCCAGGTGCGCACCTGCTCCAGCACAGTCGCGTAGAGGTCGGCCTGCCCGGTCATGGCGGTGAAGCTGAGGAACCAGTCCGAGTTCTGCAGGTCGGAGATGTAGCCGGGCACGGCGAGCGCGAACTGGGTGACCTGGACGATGGCCGTCGGCAGCACGAGTGCGATCAGCCCGCCGAACACCAGGACGAAGGCGACCATCACCGTGGCGATGCTGAGCCCGCGGGACATCTTGTGCCGCTCCAGCCAGCGCACCAGCGGATCGAGCGCGAGGGCGATGAACAGGGCCACGCCGATCGAGACCATCACGGTGGACAGCGAGATGACGGCGCTGGCGAGGGAGAGCGCGACGAGCCCTCCGACGGTGGCGGTGAAACCCCACGCGAACGGGTGGTTCAGGTTGACCGAGAACCGCCCGCGCCGCAGTGGCTTCCAGCCTGCGGCCACCGGCGCCGGGGCGGCCTCGGCGTCCGCGGCCGGCTCGGGTTCGGCGGACGCGGTGGCATCCGCGTCCGTCGGTTCGGGCAGGGGTTCAGCGGGGAGGGACTGCTGCGCGTCGGACATGCGAGCAGCGTAGGGCCTTGGTGTGCCCGGACGGTGACGCCGCGCCCCCGGGCGGCTCAGCGCAGCCGGGAACGCGTCGGCAGCAGTTCCAGGACGAGCGCCGCGCCGACCAGCAGCAGCACCATGCCCACCACCTGGCCGAGATCGAGCCGCTCGCCGAGGAAGAGGACGCCGGCCAGTGCCGCGACGACCAGGCCGAGGGTCTTCACCATGCCGGCATGCGCGCCCTGCCCCGCGTCCGGCATGTGCAGTTCGAGCACGGGAGCCACCGCCGTGGCCACCACCACCAGGGCGAGCAGGGCGAGGTAGCCCCACACCGACCCGGGCCGGCCGCCGGTGAGCAGAGCCAGCGGGAGCAGGGCCGCGCCCGCGATCAGGTGCGCGCCCACCGCGACGCCCGGACGCCCGCGCAGGCGCAGTGTGCTGTACCGGATCGCGAACCCGGCGGCGATGGCGCTGACGAGGGCGGCGAAGATGCCGGCGAGGGAGGCCCAGCTGTCGCCCTCCGGCGGGAAGACCACGACGATCAGCAGACCGATGAAGCCGGTGGCGAGGCCCGCGGCCGCAGCCACGGTGATCCGGTCGACCCCCCAGACCTGCCCGAACAGGGTCGCGAACAGCGGCATCGAGCCGAGCACGACGGCGGTCAGCGCGATCCCGACGTGGGCGATCGCGAAGCACAGGCCGAGGTTCTGCACGGCGATCGCGCCGGCGAGGATCACCATCTGGCGGGCCCGCGCGGGCCGCTCGAGCCGGCGTCCGCCGAGCCGCACGGACGCCGCGATCGCCACGGCCGCGCTGAACGAGGTGAGGGCTGCCGCCGCCGCCCAGCCGAAGCCGAGCACGACCCCCACGACGAGGGTGGTCGAGAGGCCCCACAGCAGCGACAACCCGGCGTGCACCGGCCAGCTGCGAGTGGGCATGCGGAATTCCCCCTGACGTGGATTTCCATACATTCTCATACAAGTTCGGCAGGCGCTGGATCGCGGCCATTTCGTGCGCGTACGGCGCCGGGTCTGCGCAACCGTCCACTCACGCGACGACGTCGTGCACGAATGCGCGCTCGCCATCCGGGAGCCGGGTGACCCCGCCCGCCCGGCGTCAGTCCGCGTGGCTAGAATCCGGGGCGATGGACGACCGCCAGGGAAGGACCGCGATGCCAGCAGCGAGTGGGGAGTCGATCGCGAAGCGGTTGTGGTGGCTCACGCTGCTGCGCGGCGTGGTCAGCGTGGCCCTCGGACTGGTCGCGATCTTCGTGCCCAACCTGACCGTGCAGGGCTTCTTCATCCTGTTCGGGGTCTTCAGCATCATCGACGGCGTGGTCGCGCTCGGCACCGGCCTCCTCTTCCGGCGCACCAGCTGGGGCTGGACGCTGTTCCAGGGCTCCGCCGGCGTGGTGATCGGCCTGATCGCGGTCTTCCGGCCGAACCTGGTCGCCGCCGTGATCGTCGTGTTCCTCGCCCTGTGGGCGCTCGTGATCGGCCTGTTCCAGGTGGCCATGGCCTGGCAGTTGCGGGGCCAGGGCCAGCGCAGCTGGTTGTGGGTGCTGATCTCCGGCAGCGTGACGTCCCTGCTCGGCCTGTACTTCCTGATCAACCCCGACGCCGGCGCCGCCTTCCTGGCCGTCACGGTCGGCATCTTCGTGCTGGTGATCGGCATCGTGATGATCTTCGGTGCCCTCCAGTTGCGGCGCCGTCCCGAGGAACTGCTCGTCCTGATGTCGTGAGCGAGCGGCTGTTTGTGGCGGTGGTGCCGCCCGTCCCCGTGGTCGAGGCCGTCGACGGCTTCCTCGAGCCACGCCGCGACGCCGAACCGGGGTTCCGGTGGACCGTCCCTGAGGGCTGGCACCTCACCTGCGCCTTCCTGCCCGACGTGGCGCCGGCCCGGGTGGACCCGCTGCAGGAGGCACTGGAGGAGGTGGCCGGTCGCACCGGGCCGTTCGTGGTCCGGCTCGCCGGAGCCGGTGCCTTCCCCGACGCGGGGCACGCGAAGGCGCTCTGGCTCGGCGTCGACGACACCGCCGGCGGGCTGGCGCGGTTGGCCCGCCGGTGCCGCAACGCCGCGGCGGGCTGCGGCGTCGAGGTGGAGGGCGGACGGTTCCGTCCCCACCTGACCCTGGCCCGGACGCGGCCGTTCGCCGCCCGCCGCTGGCTCACCGTCCTCGACGCGATCCCCGAGCAGGCCTGGGGGGTGGAACAGTTCGTGCTGCTGCGCTCCCGCCTGCTGCCCGGTGGCGCCGGCTACGAAACCCTCGGCCGCTACCCGCTGGTCGGCTGAGCGTGGCAGCGATCCGCAGGCTCTTCGCCGACACCACGCCGCTGGCGAACCCCGACTTCCGGCGCCTGTGGCGGGCCAACATCATCACGGTGATCGGGGCCCAGCTCACCGTGGTGGCCGTCCCGGCCCAGATCTACGCGATCACCGGGGATTCCGGCTACGTCGGGCTGACCGGCATGTTCGGCCTCGTGCCGCTGGTCGTGTTCGGGCTGTGGGGCGGCGCCCTGGCCGATCACTTCGACCGCCGGGTGCTGCTGCTGGTCACCACCTTCGGCCTGATCGGGACCAGCGCGCTGTTCTGGCTGCAGTCGGCGCTCTCCCTGAACAGCGTCTGGCTGATGCTCGGCCTGTTCGCGTTGCAGCAGGCGTTCTTCGCGGTGAACCAGCCCACCCGCAGCGCGGTGCTGCCCAGGCTGCTCCCGGCGGCGCAACTCCCGGCCGCGAACGCCCTGAACATGACCGTGATGATGGCCGGTGCCATCGTGGGCCCGATGATCGGCGGCGTGCTGATCCCGGTGCTCGGCTACTCCTGGTTGTACCTGATCGACACCCTCAGCCTGTTCGCCACGCTGGCCGCCGTGTGGCGGCTGCCCGGCCTGCCCGTGCAGAACCGGGTCGGCGCGCCGGGGCTGCGCTCGGTGATCGACGGACTGGCCTACCTGCGCCTGCACCCGGTGCTGCTCACCTCGTTCGGCGTCGACCTGATCGCGATGATCTTCGGCATGCCCCGGGCGCTGTTCCCGGAGATCGCCCACCAGTCCTTCGGCGGGCCGATCGAGGGCGGCACGGAGTTCGCGCTGCTGATGGCGGCGATGCCGGTCGGGGCCGTGCTCGGCGGGGTGTTCTCCGGATGGGTGTCCCGGGTGCAGCGGCAGGGACGCGCCGTGATCTGGAGCATCGTGCTGTGGGGTGCGTCGATCGCCCTGCTCGGTGTCGCCGTCGCGTTCGCGCCGCGCTGGCCCGTCCCGATGCTGGTGGCCTCGTGCACGTTCCTGATGGTGGGCGGGGGCGCCGACATGGCGTCCGCGGCGTTCCGGCAGTCGATGCTCCTCTCCGCGGCGGACGACGCGGTGCGCGGCCGCCTGCAGGGCGTGTTCATCGTGGTGGTGGCCGGTGGGCCGCGGATCGCCGACACGCTGCACGGCTACGCCGCGAGCCTGTTCGGCACGGCGTGGACGGTCGGCGGCGGCGGCGTGCTCGTGATCGTCCTGACCGCCCTGGTGGCGGTAATAGTGCCCGCGTTCTGGAGGTACCGGCCGGTCGGACCCTAACGTCGGGTCATGGCCGTCCAACGAGTGCTGTGGGTGGATCGCGAGACCGGCACCGTCGCCCGCCGCGAGGACGCCGACATCCCCGCCCTGCTCGCCGACCCGTCCGGCTGGCTGTGGCTCGACGTCCCGGAGCCCGACACCCAGACCGGTGCGCTGCTGAGCGAGGTCTTCGGGGCCCACCCCGCCGCCGTCGAGGACGTGCTGGAGCGCAACCACGTGCCCCGGCTGCACGTGTACGGGCAGACGCTGCTGCTGATCCTGCAGCGCCCGCAGCAGGGCCAGGGCGGGCACGTCCACTACCTCGAGCTCGACCAGATGGTCGGACCGAACTACCTGGTCACCGTGCACGGGCCGCGCAACCCGGCGGTGCCGCTGGAGCTGCTGCTGGAGGAGACCGAGGAACTCGCGCGGCGGATGCTGTCCGGACGGCGGGTGCCGTCGGGGCCGTGGGACGCCTCCCACCGGATCGTGTCCTCCCTCACCATCGCCCAGGAGCGCCAGGTGAACCAGCTCGCCAGGGAGGTCGGCGGGCTGGAGCAGAAGGTGATGACCCAGCGCAGTGACGCCCACCCGGAGGCCCTGCTGGAGGACCTGTTCCACACCCGGCACACCCTGCTCACCCTGCGCACGATGGCCGGGCAGGCCGCCGAGATCTACGGGCGCGCCGTCCGGCTGCTCGGCGAGGACGCCGAGGTGCGGGAGTTCCTGCGCGACAACAAGGACGCCTACGACCGGCTCAGCCGGATCGCGGGCGGCCAGCTGGACTACCTCTCCGGCGTCACGGAGTACTACCGGGCCCGTACCGATACCAAGATGACGATCGCCGCCGAGCGGCTGGCCGTGATCGCAGCGATCACCCTGCCCGTGACGGCGATCAGCTCGGTGATGGGCATGAATGTGATCGTCCACGACCGCACCGACTGGGTCTCGCTGGGCATCCTGCTCGCCGTGATGATCGCGCTGTCGCTCGTGCTGCTGCGCTGGGCGAAGCGCCAGGGCTGGTGGTGAGCCGCGCCGTCCGGGTCAGGAGAGGGCGGCCTTCACCTTCGCGGCGACGACGGCGCCCTGGGCGCGGCCGGCGGCACGGGCGTTGACGGCCTTGATCACCACGCCCATCTGCTTCATCGTCGGGGCGCCGCCCAGACCGGCGGCCGCTGCGGCGACCTCCTCGGCGACGATGGCGTCGAGTTCCGCATCGGTCAGCGCGGCGGGCAGGTAGCGCTGCAGCACCTCGATCTCGGCCAGCTCCTTCGCGGCCAGCTCGGGACGGTTGCCCGCGGTGTAGGCCTCGGCGGAGTCGCGGCGCTTGGATACCTCGCGGTTCAGCACCGCCAGCACCTCGTCGTCGCTGAGTTCGCGGGCCTCGGCACCGGCGACCTGCTCGTTCTTGATCGCGGCCACCGCCATCCGCAGCGTCGACTTCGTGAGCTCGTCGTGGGCCTTCATCGCCGCCACCATGTCGGACTGGAGCCGGTCCTTGAGTTCGCTCATCGTCGTCCTTTCCGCGCAAACCAGACCAGTCTCTCATGCGCGCGACGGATGACTATGCTGAGGCCCCGGACAGCAGGGGAGAGGTTTCTCGATGGTGGATGGGGCGGTGGCCGGCTCGGTGGGCCTGGTCAGCACGCAGACCGTCCGGCTGTTCACCGAGGACGAGCCGCTGCACCTCGAGCTGGGTGGCACCCTCGGCCCGATCGACGTCGCCTACGAGACCTACGGCTCGTTGTCGCCGGCCGCCGACAACGCCGTGTTCATCTGCCACGCGCTCACCGGGGACGCGCACGCCGCCGGCTTCCACGCCGGCGCGAAGCGGCCGGGCTGGTGGGACAACCTGATCGGCCCCGGCCGGCCCCTGGACACCAACCGGTTCTTCGTCATCTCGGCGAACCTGATCGGCGGCTGCCAGGGCAGCACCGGGCCGTCCTCGACCAATCCGGCGACCGGCGAGGCCTACGGGCTGGGGTTCCCGCTGCTGATGATGCGCGACCTGGTCGCCGTGCACCGGGCGCTCACCAAGCACCTGGGCGTCACCCGGTTGCTCGCCGCGCTCGGTGGCTCGCTCGGCGGCATGCAGGTGCTGCAGTGGGCGCTCGACCACCCCGACGAGGTCGCCAACGCGCTGGTGATCGCGGCGTCCAGCCGGCTCACCGCGCAGAACATCGGCTTCTCGGCCGTGGCCCGCCGGGCGATCATGACCGACCGCAACTTCGCGGACGGCGCGTACGCGGCGGCCCGGGTGAACCCGGACACCGGCCTGGCCATCGCGCGGATGATGGCCCACATCACCTACCTCTCCGAGGACGCGCTCACCGAGAAGTTCGGCCGCCAGCCCCACCCCGACCGGCAGCACCCCGGCTTCGGCATCGACTTCGCCGTGGAGAGCTACCTCGACCACCAGGGCCAGGCGTTCCTGGAGCGGTTCGACGCGCTCAGCTACCTGTACCTGACCCGCGTGATGGACTACTTCGACCCGTTCGCGGACCCGGACGCGCTCACCGCGGTGACCGCCGACCCGGTGAAGTGGCTGGTGCTCTCCTTCGCCACCGACTGGCGGTTCGGCACCGACCACTCGCGGCGGATCGTCCGCAAGCTCGAACGGGCCGGCCAGCCGGTCACCTTCCGGGAGATCCCGTCGACCTGGGGCCACGACTCCTTCCTGCTGCCGGTCGAGCCGTACCACGCCACCCTGCGGGCGTACTTCGACCGGGCCCTGGCGGAGGTGCGTGCATGAAGCTGCGTCCCGACCTCGCCCTGGTGGCCGGCCTGATCCCCGACGGCAGCCGCGTGCTCGACCTCGGCTGCGGCTCCGGCGAGCTGCTGGCGTCCCTGATCGCCAGCGCGGGCTGCCGCGGCACCGGCGTGGAGATCGACCCCGACTCGGTGCTGGCCGCGATCTCCGCCGGCGTCCCCGTGATCGAGCTCGACCTCGACGCCCAGCTCGACGAGTTCGCCGACCACTCCTACGACGTGGTGGTGCTGTCCCGCACCGTGCAGACCCTGCACCGCCCTGTCGACGTGCTGAACCAGATGGGACGTATCGGTGAGCGGCTGATCGTCTCGGTGCCCAACTTCGGCTACTGGCGACACCGGCTGCGCCTGTTCCGCGGCCGGATGCCGATGTCGCGGGAGATCCCGCACGCCTGGTACGACACCCCCAACCTGCGCCACACCACGCTGGTCGAACTGGAGGAACTCTTCGCGAGCCTCGGACTGAAGATCGCCGAGCGGATCGTGCTCAGCCCCGCCGGGGTCCCGCTGCGCACCGGCGACCGGCTGTACAACATCGTGGGCGGTTCCGCGGTCTACGTCCTGCACACCAACGGCGGCTGAACCTCACCCGGCCCGTGATGAACGATCGGGCGCCACGAAGGGTCAGCCGGACACACACAGTGAATCTGCCGCCTGAACTCAGGAGGTGAAGTCACTCTCCGTTGGCGAGCGCCTTCGCGATGCGCTCCGCCGAGCCGCCCAGCCCGAGTTCGGCGGCCAGTTCGGCGAACCGCTCGGGGTCGGCGGGTGCGCCCGGCAGGGTGAGGTCGACGTCGGGCACCGGTGCGTCCGTCCGGACGGCGACCACCTCGCGGGCCGGACCGAGGTACTCGACGGCGGCCGCCAGCTTCGCGGTCGTGGTCGCGGGCAGCGCCCCCGAGGTCGCGGCGGCCATGATGCCGTCGAGGTCGCCGTGCTCGGTGACCAGTTTCGCCGCGGTCTTCTCGCCGATCCCCGCGACGCCGGGCAGCCCGTCGGACGGGTCGCCGCGCAGCACCGCGAAGTCGACGTAGCCGGCGCCGTCGATGCCGTACTTCGCCCGCAGCCAGGCCGCGTCCACCCGGTCGTGGTTGGCGACGCCGCGTCCGCAGTAGAGCACCCGGACGCCGCGCGCGTCGTCGACCAGCTGGAACAGGTCCCGGTCGCCGGTGACCACGTCGACGGGGATGGCGGAGCGGGCCGCCAGCGTCCCGATCACGTCGTCGGCCTCGCAGTCGGCGGCACCGACCACCGGCAGCCCCAACGCGGCGAGCACGTCCCGGATCAGGGGCACCTGGGCGACGAGCTCCTCAGGCACCTGCTCCACCTCGTCGTGGTCCACCCGGTGCGCCTTGTAGGACGGCAACAGCGCCACCCGCCAGGCCGGACGCCAGGCGTCGTCCCAGCAGCAGGCCACCCGGGTGGGGGAGTAGTCGGTGACGAAGCGGGCGATGAAGTCGAGCAGACCGCGAACCGCGTTCACCGGCCGTCCGTCCGGCGCCCGCAGGCTGGACGGCAGCCCGTGGAAGGCGCGGAAGTACAGCGACGCGGTGTCGAACAGCATCAGTCGTGGCTCGGCCATCGCCCCATGCTGCCGCACCACCCCCCGCTTCGCTACCCGTACTTCGGCTCGCTACCCGTACTTGGGTAGCGTCCTTGAGTAGCGGTAGCGAAGCCGGGGG
>JBDHZJ010000027.1:0-13242 GCA_039811825.1 Propionicimonas sp. | reverse complement strand
CGCAGCTCGTCGGTCTGCCACAGCATGTCGACGAGCTCGGCGAGGCGAACCTCGTGGCGGGCGGCCTCGGCCGGCGAGCACCGGGGGTCCTCGAGCTCCTCGACGCTCGCCGCGATCCGGCGGAGCAGGTTCAGCACCGTGCGGCGGGTGGCCTCGGTGGGGTGGGCGGTGAAGACCGGCCGGTACTCGACCCGCTCCAGGATCCGGACCAGCTCGGCGCGGTCGAGGTCGCCGGAGTCGAGCGCTGCCCCGATCCGGCCCGCGGTGGCGGCCAGCGGGCCCTCCTGCGCCGCTGTGAGCTCGCGCCAGCGGTGCAGCTGCTCGGTGACGTTGACGAGCTGGAAGTACGCGGTGAAGGCGCGGGCCAGCACGACCGCGGTCGGCGCGTCCACCTGGTCGAGGAGGTCGTGCAGCTTGCCGTCGTCCGGCTCGCGGGCCAGGCCGCGCGCCCGCTCGACGAGGTCGAGCAGCTCCTCGCCCTCGTGCCGGGCGAGCGCCTCGCCGAGCAGCGTGCCGAGCAGGCGCACCGACGCCCGCAGCGCCGCGTGCTGGCGCTCGGAGGAGACGCCCGCCGCGTAGGCGACTGCGTCCGGCTGCTCGTCATCCCGGGTCGTCATGGGGCCAAGTCTGACCTGACCACGCGTTCTCCGGCAGCACCCGTCCGGGGTGCGAACGTGGCGCCGGGCACCCGGAGTTGGCCCGGACGGCGGTGTGGGCGTACAGTCGGCTCCCTTCCAGAGCCCGCCCTCGCGGGACGTCCGTCGGGTGGACCCGCCGGGCAGGGCAGCGCCCACAGCAATTCCCGAACCGGACGCAGCGGTGCTGCGCGTCCGCCGACCCTGGAGGAGCCATGTCCACCGACGCCGTGCTGCAGGCCGAACGCGACCACCTCGCGCGGTCGCGCGCGGCGCTGGCCGCGATGCGCGAGCGTGCCGCCGACTGGACGCAGGTGATCGGCGGCGACCACGTGTCCACCCAGTACCTGCGCCAACAGCTGTACCGGCGACGGCAGGCCCTGGTCGACGACCCCGACGTGCCGCTGTTCTTCGGCCGGATCGACTACGCCGCCGCGCTCGGCGCCGAGGCCGACGAGGTGTTCCACATCGGGCGCCGCCACGTCGAGGCGTCCGTGGGCGGCGACCCGCTCGTGATGGACTGGCGCGCCCCGATGGCGCTGCCGTTCTACCGGGCGCGTCCGGGCGAGCCGATGGGGGTCGACCTGCGCCGCCGGTTCGGCTTCCAGCACGGCGCGATCACCGCCTACGAGGACGAGCACCTCGCCGAGGCGGGGCCGGCCGGCACGTCGGCGTTGCTGGAGGCGGAGATCGAGCGTCCCCGCACCGGCCCGATGCGCGACATCGTCGCCACCATCCAGCCCGACCAGGACGTGCTCGTCCGCACCGACCTGGACACGTCGCTGGCGATCCAGGGCGCGCCCGGCACCGGCAAGACGGCGGTCGGGCTGCACCGCGCGGCGTACCTGCTCTACGCGTACCGGGAGCGGCTGTCCCGCTCGGGCGTGCTGGTGCTCGGGCCGAACGAGTCGTTCCTGGGCTACATCGGCGACGTGCTGCCCGCGCTGGGCGAGATCGACGCCACCCAGGAGACGATCGAGACCCTGGTCGGGGGTGCGTCCGGGCTGTCGGTGCAGGGCGCTGACCCGGCCGATGTGGCGGTGCTGAAGGGCGATGCGCGGCTGGCCGAGGTGCTGCGGCGGTTCGTGTGGGGGCAGCTGAGTGCTCCGTCCGCCGTGCTCGAGGTGCCGTGGGGGCACCGGCGCTGCCGGTTGGCGCCGCGCGCGGTCGCGGAGGTGATGGTTTCGATCGCGAAGCAGGGTGTCCGGTACGAGGCGGGACGCGCGATGTTGCCGCAGCGGCTCGCGCACCACGTGCTGCTCCAGCTGGAGGAGGCCGGCGAGGCCACCGACGACCGCGTCCAGGCGGGCGTGGCGCGGTCGCGTCCGGTCGTGGACGCGGCGAAGGCGCTGTGGCCGAGGCTCTCCGCGCCGGCGGTCGTGCACACGCTACTCAGCGATGCCGAGGCGCTGTCTCGGGCGGCGGACGGGCTGCTCGACGCCGGGGAGCAGGCGCTGCTGCTCACCCCGGCGCGCTCGGTGCGCTCGCGGCGCTGGACGCTCGCCGAGCTGGTGCTGGTGGACGAGGCGGCCGACCTGCTCAGCCGGGTGCCGAGCCTGGGGCATGTGATCGTGGACGAGGCGCAGGACCTGTCGGCGATGATGCTGCGGGCGGCGGGACGGCGGGCCAGCACGGGTTCGGTGACGCTGCTCGGCGACCTGGCCCAGGCCACCACCGCCTGGGGCGTGCGCGAGTGGGCGGCGGCGCTGGCGCACATCGGGCACGCCGAGGCCGCCGTCACCGAGTTGGTCGAGGGCTTCCGGGTGCCGGGCGCGGTGATCGACTACGCGGCGCGGCTGCTGCCGCACATCGCGCCGGGGCTGACGCCGCCGCGCTCGATCCGGCACGCCCGCGGCGAGCTGGAGTTCGTGGCGTCCGATCCGCTGGGGGCGGTGGCCGCCACCGTCGCCGGGCTGCTCGACCGCGAGGGCACCCTCGGGGTGATCGTCCCGTCCGGCTGGGTCGAACGCGTGGACGCAGCGCTCGCCGGGCTCGACCACCGCGTCCTCGGTTCCGACAGCGCCGACCCCGAGGACTTCGTCCGCGTCGAGGTGGTGGACGCCGTGCTCGCCAAGGGCCTGGAGTTCGACCACGTCCTGCTGCTCGAACCCGCCCGCCTCGTCGGCGACGAGCCCGACCACCTCACCGGCCTGCGCCGCCTCTACGTCTGCCTGACCCGCGCGGTGACCAGCCTGACCGTGCTTCACGCCGAGCCGCTGCCCGCCGAACTCGACCAGCCCTGCGGTGGACCGAGTTAGGAACCGTCCCCGACTCGGTCCGTCGCGATCCGGCCGCCCGAGCCGTCCCACCCGCCCCAGCCGTCACACCCCGAAGCTCAAGCGGTCGAATCGCGCCGCCATCGATCATGCCGCTCGCTCGGACACGGCACCCTGGTGAATCCGACGCTCGCGAACGCGGCCCGTGATGCCGCGTTCGCGACGTGGACGTCCGCGCAGTAGCGGCCCGGCACGGCCGTGACCACGTGCCGCAAGAGCTGACCTGCCAGTCCCCGCCGCTGGTGGGCGGGCACCGTCTGCAAGGCCTCGATCAGCAGTTCCCCGGGCACCTGGTCGTGGTGGACGCGCAACAGCGTCACCGGCGCACCGCCGACCCGGCCGACCCAGTACTCGAGTTCTCCCCGCGGGAATTCCTCGTCCAGCCAGGAGACGAAACCCTCCTCCTGCGCCTGGATCGTCGTCCCTGCGGACGCGGCGGCCTCGGCGAGATCCTCGGCGTAGCAGCGAACCAGTTCGAGCTTCTGCGGGGCGGCCATGGACACCCAGACCCGGCCATCGATCCGCTCCACCATCACCAGTGCAACGTAGCAGCGGCCCGGGGCGCACAGGCCGGGCCCCGGGCCGACGCGTGTCGCGATCCGGCCGCCCACTGTGTCCCATCTGCCCCAGGCGTCACGCTCTGGGCCTCAAACGGCCGGATCGCGTCACCAGTGCTAGCTTCCCGATAATGAACGTGGAGCTGCGACCGGTGGGCGCCCTGACCGGTCACGTCTTCGTTGTGGTCGTCGCGTTCAGCGGGGACCGGATCGTCTTGTGCCGACACCGGGACCGAACCACCTGGGAGACTCCGGGTGGGCACATCGAGCCGGGCGAGACCCCACTGGCCGCGGCCCGGCGGGAGTTGTTCGAGGAGACCGGGATCGTGCCGTCGGCCCTGGCCGCCGTCGCGGACTACGCGGTGGACGGCGTCGCCGGCCGGCTCTTCATCGCCGAGGTCGGATCCCGGCATCCCTTGCCCGACTTCGAGATCGCCGAGACGACGGCCGTCGCCGTTCTCCCCCCGAACCTCACCTATCCCGAGATCACCCCCGTGCTGGTCTTCGCAGCAGTGACCCCGGGTGGACCATAGGGGGAACCGTCTCCCGGTCGTCCAGCCGGGCGGACCGAGTCAGGAACCGTCCCCGACTCGGTCCGTCGCGATCCGGCCGGCCAAGCCGTCCCACCAGTCCCAGGCGTCACGCCGCGAGCCTCAGGCGGCCGAATTGCGGCGCCGCCCTACTTCCCGAGCATGCAGACGGCGACGCCGCCCAGGCCGTGGCCCGTGCGCTCCAGCTTTGTCGAACCCCGGGTGATCGAGCACTCCACCGTGGCGTCCGCGAGTCGACTCACCGCGATCACCATGGACAGGCCGCTGGTCGTCGTGCGCAGCCGGGTGCGGTCGTCGGCGACGGAGCGGGTCGTGATGGCGTACGGCGTCCGCGCGACCACGTCGTAGTGCCCGGACGTGCTGTCCGCGGCCAGGACGACCTGCTTGCGCCGACCGGGCTGCGGCGAGTATGGCGACTCACCGGCCCAGCACACCGCGACCTCGTCGGGTCCGGACGCGTGGTCGGTAGCGGTGAGCTTCGGCCACTGATCGGACGTCTGGGCACGGCAGGAGACCGCAGACGCCTCGTCGAGCGGAACCGCCGTGACGACGGAGAGGTTCCCCGCCTGCCAGGAGTCGGTGCCGTAGCGGTGGTTGCCGGCGTCCACGTCCTCGGTGTTGACGTCGTCGCCGTCGGTCCAGGTGATCCGGGCCCGGCCGTCCACCTCGACGGTGAAGTAGGCGGTGGAGTCGCTGAGGGGATCGGTGGATTCGTTGGAGGGCGCGGCGCTCGACGGCGCCCCGGGCTCGCCACCGACCGGGGTCGTGCAACCGGCCAGCAGCAGCGCGACAACGGCCGCGGCACAGGCGGTACGAACGTTCACGATCCTCCCCGGTGCTGGGCCTGGCTGACTACGACGGTAGCGATTCTTCCCAAGGCCGCAGCCGGGCCAGGCCCGAGTGTCGCGATGTGGCCGCCCGGCGTCCGTGGTGAGACGCCTGGGGCGGGTGGGACGACTCCCGTGGCCGGATCGCGACACGCGCGAGCCGGGGCCGCTACTGCCGGCGCGCGAACAGCAGCCACGCGAGCACGACCAGCGCCACGCCGCCGGCCAGGACGGCGAGGGCGAACGGTTGCCCGCCGAGCAGGAACACCACCGCGCCGAACGCCACCGTGCCGCCCGTGACGGCGAGGCCCTGCGGCACCCCGCGGGCGAGCGCCGCCCACTCCACGCGCGCGGTCAGCGAGACCCGCTGCGCCCACCAGGCCAGCCGGACGGCGGCGTAGCCGAGCGGGATCAGCGCGAGCACCACCGGATCGAACGGGCCGTACCCGTCCGCCGCGATCAACAGCCCGGCCAGGACGATCGCCGCGCTCGCGCTGCCCGGGGACGGCCACAGCGCCGTGACGGCGACCGCGATCCAGACGATCGCCCAGGCCAGGCCGGGGTCCATTCCGAGCCGCTGCGCCGCCACCAGGAGCAACGCTCCGGCCAGGGCCGGCGCCGCCGCGCGCAGCACCCAGCCCGGAACCGTCGGCCCGAGGGACACCACCACCCGGGGCAGCCGGCGTTCGCCCGGATCCGGCAGGTCCCGCAGCAGCGGCAGTTCCGCCCTGGCCGTCCGCAGCCAGCTCATCGCCAGTCCCGCTTCCGTGCCGCGGTCCGCGCGAGCGCGTCCAGTGCGGCCGCGGCGTCCACCCGGGCCGAGCCCGCCCAACGCACGACCGGCACCCCCTCGGCGGCCAGGCGGTCGAGCCGCACCTGCCGCTCCATCCGCACGACCCGCCAGGCGATCGCCAGCCGCGGGTCACTGACCGGACGTACGTCGGGCAGCGTGTCGATCACCACGACCGGGTGGCCGAGGCCGCGCCAGGTGCGCACGAGTTGCGCCGATGCGTCGTCGAGCGCGGTGGTGAACAGGTAGATCAGGGCGTCGGCCGACACCTGTGGCGGACGCACCCGGGCGCCCGGTTCCCCCACCGGGTGCGAGAGCGCGAGACCGTGCAGGATCCGGCGCAGGTGGCGTCGCCCGGACGCGGGCGGCAGCGGCCGGGCGTCCAGGGCGAGATCGACCAGGCCGACCCGGTCGCCGTGCTCGACCAGGGCCCGGGCGATGCTCGCGGCCGCGTGCCGGGCGAGGTCGAGCGAGGTCGGCTCGTCCACGCGTTGCTCGCCGAAGCGACGCCAGGTGCGCGGGTCGGCGCCGACGTCGTCGCGGGAGTCCACGACCAGCATCACCGCGGCCTCCCCGTCGGCGAAGGTGCGCCGCACGTACAGCGTGTCCAGGTTCGGCGAGCGCCGCGCGGTGGCGCGCCAGTCGATCCGCCGGAGCCGGTCACCCGGTACGAAAGGGTGGATGTCGCGCAGTTCCCCGCCGTCGCCGAACCGGCGCGAGCGGCGCGGTCCGGTCAGGCCACGCAGGTTCTGCGGCACCGGCACGCCACCGAGGCGCATCGAGGCCGGCAGGACGAGCCGCGGGGAACCGCCGATCGTCAGCGGGCCGTACTCCCAGACCCCGGCGTGGCGACGCACGTCCACGATCGCCGTCTGCTGGGGCCCGGTGCGCACCGAGGCGAGTTCGATCCCGATCCGCCGGTCCTCCCCGGCCGGCACCCGCGCCACGACCTCGGTGCGGCGGTGGCCCGCCGCCCAGGCGCGCAGGTGGGCGAGGCCTTCGCCCGAGATCCGCACCGTGGACGCGACGCTGCCCGCTGCCGCAGCGTCCGCGGGCTCCTCGACAGCGGGACGCGGCGCGGCGGGCGGACGGGTCCTGCTGAACACCGCCGCCAGCAGGGCGGGCACGCCGAGCAGCGCGACGTCGGGACGCCCGAGGGCCAGCCCGGCGATCAGCAGCACGACGGCAGCGACCGCGGCCGCGTCGTGCAGTCCCCCGGCCCGCCAGGCCGGCGTGCCCCGGGGCATCAGGACCGGCGCACCGTCGTCGGTCCGGGCACCGACCCGAGCAGTTCGGTGACCACGGATTCGGGCCGGCGTCCGGACGCCCACGCGGTCGCGGTCAGGGTGAGCCGGTGGGACAGCACCGGCACGGCGACCCGCTTGACGTCCTCCGGGAGCACCGCGTCCCTGCCGTCGAGCGCCGCCACGGCCCGGGCGAGCAGCACGAGGTTCTGCGAGCCGCGCGGCGACGCGCCCACCTCGAGGGCCGGGTGGTGCCGGGTGGCGGCGGCGAGGTCGACGCAGTACGCCACGACGTCCGGGTCGACCGGCATCGCCTCGACCCCGGCCTGCAACTGCAGGACGGTGCCCGCCTCGACGACCCGCGACACCGGGGCGGCCTCCTGGCGGCGGGAGATCCGGCGGGTGAGCACCTCGCTCTCGCCCTCCCGGCTCGGGTAGCCGACCGCGAGCCGGACCATGAACCGGTCCAGTTGCGCCTCGGGCAGCGGGTAGGTGCCCTCGTACTCGACCGGGTTCGAGGTCGCCACCACGTGGAAGGGCAGCGTGAGCGGACGGCTCGCGCCGTCGACCGTGACCTGCCGCTCGGCCATCGCCTCCAGCAGCGCGGACTGGGTCTTGGGCGCGGTGCGGTTGATCTCGTCGGCCAGGAACAGGCCGGTGAACACGGGGCCGGGCCGGAACACGAAGTCGCCGCGCTGCGGATCCCAGACGCTGGAGCCGGTGATGTCGCTCGGCAGCAGGTCGGGCGTGCACTGCAGCCGGGCGAAGTCGAGGCCCAGCGCGGTGGCCAGGCTGCGGGCCGCGAGCGTCTTGCCGGTGCCGGGCACGTCCTCGAACAGGACGTGGCCGCCGGCGAGGATCGTGGCGAGCGCGATCTCGAGCGTGTCGCGCATGCCGACGACCGCGGTGCCGACCTCGCCGAGGATCGCATCGCCGAGGCGGGCCACCTCCGCGACCGGCAGGGAATTCGTCATCGAGGGGTCCTTTCGTCGGTGAGCGCGTCGATCGCGTCGAGCCAGGTCTGCAGGGTGCGTGCGGTCGGGGGCGCATCGGAGGCGAGCCCGGCGGCGACCCGGGGGCCGAGGAGTCGCTCGACGTCGCCGCGCCGGGCAGGGTCGGTGGCGTCCACGCCGAGCAGGGCGAGCCGCGCCGTGGCGAGTTCGCGCACCCGCCGGACGACGCGGACGCTCGCCCTGCGGTCCTCGTCGAACACCTGCCAGGCGAGGTCGCTGACCGCGTCCCGCCCGCCGGCGCGGGAGCCGAACGAGCGGTCGGGCCAGCCCTCGTCCGCCGGTTCCGGCCGGCGCGCCTGCACCAGCACGGCGGCGAGCAGGAGACACGCCAGCAGGAGGGCGTGGGTCGGGTCGAGGACGCCGGTGAGCCCGAGCACAGCACCCAGCGCGACGACGAGAAGCGCGCGCACGACGAGGCCGCGGACCGACACCCTCACGACGACGCCCCCGCCTGCCGGTGGCCGGCCTCCGGCGCGGCGTCGAGCGCCGCAGCGATCCGGGCGAGCGCCTCGCGGGCGTGGCGCACGTCATCGGCCGTGGTGGTCCGCGAGGTGAACCGGGCCCGGTGGTAGAGCCCGCGCAGCACGAGGACGGCGTCCGCGGGGGCGGCGGTGTGGGCGAGCAGCCCGGTGGTGAACTCGGTCGCGGTCTGCGCGGGTGCGCGTCCCGTGCCCTGCAGTTCGGCCTCGTCCTCCAGCGCCACCCAGGCCGCGACCACGGCGTCCCCGGGCGGGAGGGATCCGGCGAGGTGCGCCTCGGCCCGGGCGACGGCGGTGGCGAGCGCGGCGACGTCGACGTCGACCACCTCGCCGGGCACGTCGGCACCGTCGAGCCGGTCGACCTCCGTCTCGTCGTCCTCGGGCCGCCACGCGGCGCGCAACCGCCGCACGAGCAGGTACACCGTGAACGCGACCGCAGCCACCACGACCAGCGCGAACAGGACGAGCATCGTCTTCTCGAGGGTCTCCGCGACCGGCAGGTCACGGTCGGGCGGCTGCTGCGGCGGGATGGTCACCGGCGTGCTCGTCGGGACCGGCCGGTCGCGGTCGCCGAGCGTCAGCGGCGGGACGGTCACGACCCACGGTGTGGCGGACGCTGCTCCGAGCACGGCGAGGACGATCGCGGCGATGACGCCACCGCGGACCGTCACCGCACCCGGTTGCACCCCCACATTCTCGCCCAGCACCGGTCGACGACCAGCGATCACGCTGCACAGAATGCGCATTGCTGCCTCACCGGCCGGTGAATGGCGTCCGACGGGTGGGTGGATGCGTCGTTCGCACTCCGTTCCCGCTGGCCCATCCGGGGGCGCCCGGCGGCTCAGGCCGCTTCCGGCTCCCTGACGGCCCGCACGAACGCGGCATTCATCCCCGCGCCGGTGAGCGCGTGCCCGGAGAGCGACCCGAAGCCCGCCTCGCGCACCAGCTTCTCAAGCGCACCCTGGTCGATGTTGTGGCTGCCTCTCGGCGCTCGCGGAAATCCCCAGCGACCGAGGACGCGCCGGATGCTCGCCAGCAACTGCCACACCGACAGCCCGGTCGCGGTCGCGTCGATCACGACGAGCGCGCCGCCCGGCCGCAGCAGGCGACGGGCCTCGGTCAGGATCGCGGCCGCGTCGGCGACGATGTGCAGCAGGTTCACCATCACCACCCCGTCCGCGCCGGCGTCCGGCAGCCGGTGGCCACCGCGTCGGCGCGTTGCACCGTCACGTTCGGCTGGTCGGCGAGCGCCCGGGTCGCGCCCTCGATCATCGGCGCGGAGAGGTCCGTCGCGACCACCCGCTCGCACCCTGAAGCGTAGGCACGGGTGTACAGGCCCGTACCGCAGCCCAGTTCGACCACCTCCCCGGCAGGCACCGCCGCGGCCAGCTCGGTCCGGATGGCGGCCACGAGGTCGGCGCCCGAGATGTAGGTGTGGTCCTCGTCGTAGGTCGAGGCCAATCGGCCCCACAGGTCACTCGACATGTCTCTCGCCTCCATTGGCGGACCTGCATCAATTCAAACACCCCTGCCGGCGGAAATCCACCAAACTGTACGGTTTGGTTTGACAAGTATCAGACTGGACCGTACGGTTTGATTCGTGCCCACAGCGATGGCAAGGCGAAAGGCCGCGAAGCGCGAGCAGATCCTCGCCGCCGCCCGCAAGCTGTTCCTCACCCAGGGCTTCAACGGCACCTCGATGGACGCGGTCACCGCCGAGGCCGGGGTGAGCAAGCAGACGCTGTACGCCTACTTCCCCACCAAGACCGACCTGCTCGCCGACGTGCTGTACGCCGGCATGAGCGAACTCGTCCTGGTACCGCCGACGGCCGACGAGATCCGCAATCTCGACGACCTCCGCGAACACCTGATCACGCTGGCCTCCCGCCTCACCACCAGCCTGCTGCAGCCCGAGACGATCGCGCTGATGCGGCTCGTCCTGGGCGAGGTGTTCCACGTCGCCGAGCTGCGCCAGCACTTCCGGGAGGCCCTGCCCGGCCAGGTGCTGGCCCGCACCGAGGCCATGCTCCGGCAGGCCGACGCCCACGGCATCCTGCGCGTCGAGGACCCCGAACTGGCCTCGCGCATGTTCGTCGGCCCGGTGATGACGTACGTGGCACTGGACGGCTTCCTCAGCGCCGACCCGGCCCCGCCGCCCGAGCACACCCGCCTGGTCCGGCTCGTCGACGCCTTCCTCGCCAGCATGGGAGTGCAGCCATGATCGCGCGCCGCCCGGTCGCCCTCGCCGCCGGGCTCGTCCTGCTGGCCGGCTGCGCGTCCGCTCCGTCCGACATCACGGTCTCCGGCACCGTCGACGACACCCTGACCACGGTCACCGTGCCCAACCTCGCCGTCCCGACGGTGAACCTGGACGCCGGCTTCACCGACACCACCGGCACCTACAACCCGACCTCCGGGCGGACGGCCAGCCAGTCCTCCTCCGTGGGCGCCACCTACAGCGTCGGCACCACCGCACGCCTCGCCGAGGTGAACGTCCGCGAGGGCGACACCGTGAAGGCCGGGGACGTGGTCGCCACGATCGACCGCGCCCCGCTGCAGGCCCAGCTGGCCGCGGCGAAGGCGGACGCAGCGGTCGCCGCCGCCCAGCCAGACCTGCTCGGCGACAAGATCGACGACACCTGGGACAAGCAGGCCGACATCGCCGAGACCCGGGCCGACGTCGTCGACGCCATCCACAAGCTCACCAAGACGAAGGCGAAGCTGCTGAAGGCGCGCAAGACCATCCGGAAGAACCTGCCCAAGGCGCGGGCCGGCCTGAAGGCGATCAACGCGGCGATCGCCCAGATCCCGCCCGGCGTGCCAGTCCCCGACGAACTGCTGGCCCAGAAGAAGAAGCTGCAGAAGGCGATCCGGAAGATGACCGCGGGCCTGCGGCAGATCAACAAGGCCCTGCCCCAGTTGAACGCGGGGCTGAAGAAGGCCCGCAAGGGGCTGACCAAGCTCGACGACGCCAGGGCGAAGATCACCGACGCCCGCGGCACCCTGGAGGGCCTGCAGGACGTGGCGGGCATCCAGGCCGACGCGCTGCGCGTGCCGATCGACATCGCGAAGGTCCAGCTCGCCATGACCGAGCTGGTCGCCCCCGTGGACGGCGTCGTGGTCTCGGCCGCCGCGCCCGGCGACGCGCTCGCCCCCGGCGCCACGGTGGTCAGCATCCGGGAGACCACGCCGAGCACCGTCACGGCCTGGCTCTCCCCCGCCCAGCTCGCCCAGGTCTGCCCCGGCGACGCCGCCACCATCGCCACCGACTGGAGCACCGCGACGGTCCCGGCCACCCTGACCCGGATCGGCAGCAGCTCGCAGTACCCCCCGACCTCGGTCGCCACGGACGAGGTCCACCTCACCCGCGCGGTCGAGGTGCAGTTCACCGCCACCGGGCAGCTCCCCGCAGGGGTGCCGGTGGAGGTCACCATCTCCGGCTGCCGACCGGCAGCGAACTCCGACGAGACGAACGGTTGACGAACATGGCTGGCGAGAAGAAGCGCAAGCACCCCCCGGTCCCGGTGATCGTGCTGGTCCTGCTGCTGGTGATCGGCGGCGGCGCCTGGTGGTGGTGGAGCTCCACCCAGAGCAGCACCGCGGCCGACAACGAGGCGCTCACCGGCACCGTCGAGGCCACCCAGTACCAGGTCACCCCCGGGATCGCCGGACGGATCACCGAGGTCACCGTCGACGAGGGCGACCAGGTCAGCGAGGGCGACGTGCTGGTCACGCTCGACCAGGCGGCCGTGAAGCTGCAGCTCACGCAGGCCCGGCAGGGCGTCGACGCAGCGAAGGCCGCGGTGAAGGTCGCGAAGCACGACAAGGCGAACGGCGACGCCACCAAGGCGGACGTGACGGCCGCGAAGGCCCGGCAGAAGCAGGCCGAGGCCGCGGTCGACCTGGCCAAGGTGCAGCGGGGCTACACCACCGTCACCGCCCCGGCGAGCGGAACCGTCGTGTCCGTGACCAGCAACGCGGGCCAGAACGCCGCCCCGGGCAAGACGCTGCTCACCATCCTGGATCCGGCCGACCTGTTCGTCCGGGTGTTCGTGGACGAGCCCGAGATCGGCAACGTGGCCGTGGGCGACCCCGCGTCCGTGACCACCGACTCCGGCGAGACCTACGACGGCACGGTCAGCTACATCGCGAGCGAGTCCGAGTTCACCCCGAACAACGTGCAGACCAAGGACCAGCGCGTGAAGCTCGTCTACGAGGTGCGGGTGCGGGTCTCCGACTCCTCCGGCACCCTCAAGGCCGGCATGCCGGTGGATGTGACCCTGGGCTGAGCCATGACCGCCACCACCACGCCGCAGGAGTCCGGCGCGATCTGCGCCCGTGCCCTGCGCCGGAGCTTCGGGGATGTGGTCGCCGTCGACTCGGTCGACCTCGACATCGCCGCCGGTGCCGTGTTCGGCCTGCTCGGCCCGGACGGGGCCGGGAAGTCGACGCTGATCCGGATGCTCGCCACGGTGCTGCGTCCTGATTCCGGGGACGCGGAGGTGTTCGGCCACTCCGTGACCACCGAGCGCGAGCTGGTCACCCCGCGGATCGGTTACATGTCCCAGCGATTCTCGATGTATCCCGATCTATCGGTATCGGAGAACCTCGAGTTCTTCGCGACCGTGCGCGGCGTCGGCCGGGCCGACCGCCGGACGCGGGCGAAGGCGCTGCTGGAGAGCATGGGGCTGGACGAGTTCACGAAGCGCCAGGCCCAGTACCTGTCCGGCGGCATGAAGCAGAAGCTGATGCTCGCCACCACGCTGATGCACGAGCCCGACCTGCTCCTGCTCGACGAGCCGACCACCGGCGTCGACCCCGTCTCCCGGCGCGAGTTCTGGCGGATCCTCGCCGGCCTGCACCGCGAGGG
>JBDHZJ010000026.1:0-13247 GCA_039811825.1 Propionicimonas sp. | reverse complement strand
GGCTCGCGGCCGTACTTCTGCACCTCGACGACCTTCTCCGGGGTCATGTCGAGCTCCTTGGCGAGCTCCTCCGGGGTGGGTTCGCGGCCCAGATCCTGCAGCATCTGCCGCTGGACGCGGGCGAGCTTGTTGATGACCTCGACCATGTGCACCGGGATGCGGATGGTGCGGGCCTGGTCGGCCATGGCGCGGGTGATCGCCTGCTTGATCCACCAGGTGGCGTAGGTGGAGAACTTGTAGCCCTTGGTGTAGTCGAACTTCTCCACCGCGCGGATCAGGCCGAGGTTGCCCTCCTGGATCAGGTCGAGGAAGAGCATGCCGCGACCGGTGTAGCGCTTGGCCAGCGAGACCACCAGCCGCAGGTTCGCCTCGAGAAGGTGGTTCTTGGCGCGACGGCCGTCCTCGGCGATCCACTCCAGGTCGACCAGGTCGCCGGCGGCGACACTGCCCTCGTTGATCGTCTCCTCGGCGAACAGGCCCGCCTCGATGCGCTTGGCCAGCGAGACCTCCTGCTCGGCGTTCAGCAGCGCGACCTTGCCGATCTGCTTCAGGTAGTCCTTCACCGGGTCGGCCGTGGCGCCGGCCGCCAGCACCTGCTGCTCCGGCTCGTCGGCGTCGTCCGCGTCGGAGAGGCTGAAGCCCTCGTCCTCGGCGAGCTCCTTCTCGGTCTTGGCCTCCTCGGCGGGTTCGAACTCGGACTCGTCGACATCGTCCAGGCTGCGCTTCTTGCCGCCCACGGTCAGCACCACGTCGTCACCGTCCCGCTCGAACTTCACGTTCTCGACATTCTTCGGGTCGAGCACTTCCTCGACGGTGACGTTCTCGCCGTCATCGTCGGCATCGGCGTCTTCGACGTCCTCCTCGACCAATTCGGTGGGCTCCGCGTCCTCCGGGGTGGCCGGCGACTCCGGCTCGGGGTTCGGCACCGCCTTCACCGGTGCACCGGCAGGCTTGCGGCCTTTGCGCTTCGGGGCCTCGACAACCGCCTCTTCAGTAGCGGAAACGGCGGCAGCGCGGGCACGTGGGGTCACAGGCTCAACCTCTCAACAGAGCGTTCAAGGGCGCACGACAACCGGGGGTTGTCAATAGTTCGCGGCCCCATTGTGCCACGAACCCCCTCTCCGCCCAAGCCCGGCCATGAGGGAACCACCGATTCCCTAAGGTGTGGGGCATGCCCGAACCCGTCCGGCCGCCGGTCGCACCGCGCCGACCCGAGACCCGCGTCCACCACGGCGACGCCGTCGAGGACCCGTACGCCTGGATGCGCGACAAGGACGACCCCGTCCTCCTCGACTACCTCGTCGCCGAGAACGCCTGGACCGAGGCCGCCACGGCCCCGCTGGCCGGCCTGCGCGAGGAGATCTTCGCCGACATCGCGGCGCGGACGAAACAGACCGATCTGAGTGTCCCCGAGTTCGTGCGGCACCCGGGCCTGGGCGAGTTCTGGTACTACGCGCGCACCACGGAGGGCCTCGACTACCCGAGCCTGCACCGCTGCCCCGCGCACGGCCGCGACTCGCTGCCCGATCCGGCCGAGGGCCCGCCCGCGGGAGAGGAAGTGCTGATCGACGTGCAGGCCCTCGCCGCCGGCGAGAAGTACTTCGCGCTCGGCTGCTTCGAGGTCTCCCCGGACGGCCGCCGGGCCGCCTACTCGACCGACACCGAGGGCGACGAACGCTACCGCCTGCAGTTCCTGGACCTGGCCACCGGCTCCCTGCTCGCCGACGAGGTCGCCGAGGTCGCCGCGGGCGGCTGCTGGGCCGGCGACGGCGCCTTCTGCTACCTCACCGTCGACGACGCCTGGCGTCCGGACCGGCTGTGGCGGCACCGCCTCGGGAGTACCGGCGACGACGAGTTGTTGCACACCGAACCGGACGAGCGGTTCTGGCTGGGCGTCGACTGCTCCCGCGACCACCGCTGGGTGCAGCTCGCCGCGGCCAGCAAGACCAGCACCGAGGTGTGGCTGCTCGACGCGACCGACCCCGCATCCCGCCTGCGCTCGGTGGCGCCGCGCCGGGACGACGTGGAGTACGACGTCGAGATCGCCACCGACCGGCTGTTCATCGTGCACAACGACGGCGCGCCGGACTTCGCCCTCGCCGAGGCTCCCCTGGACGCCACGTCAGCCGAGGCGTGGCGCGAGTTGCGGGCGGGCGAGCCGGGCGTCCGACTGCTCGGCGTGACCGCCTACGACCGGGTGCTGGTGCTCGGCCTGCGCCGGGACGGGCTCCAGGTCGTTGCGCTGCGGTACCGCGACGCCGCCGGCGACGCCGGGCCCGAGGTGCCGATCGAGTTCGACGAGCCGCTGCACCACGTGGACGCCGACGACGGCGACGAGGCCGACACCGACCGGATCCGGCTGCACTACCAGTCGATGGTGACCCCGGACGAGGTGATCGAGTACTCCCTGGCCGACGGGTCGCGCAGGCTGCTCAAGCGCCGTCCCGTGCTCGACCACCCGGATTTCGGCCCGTACCGGCCCTCGGACTACGTGCAGCGCAGGGAGTGGGCCATCGCGGCGGACGGCACCCGCGTGCCGATCTCGCTGGTCTGGCGGGCGGACACCCCGCTGGACGGCACGGCCGGCTGCCTGCTCTACGGCTACGGGGCGTACGAGATCAGCACCCCGCCGACGTTCTCCATCGCCCGGCTCAGCCTGCTCGACCGCGGCTACGTCTACGCCATCGCGCACGTCCGCGGCGGCGGCGAGCTGGGCCGGGCCTGGTACCTGGACGGCAAGCTCGCGGCCAAGGAGAACACCTTCACCGACTTCGTCGCCTGCGCCCGGCACCTGGTCGAGCGCGGCTACACCTCCCCCGCCCGGCTGGCCGCGGAGGGCGGCAGCGCGGGCGGCCTGCTGATCGGGGCCGCGGTCAACCTCGCGCCCGAGGCCTTCGCCGCCGTGCACGCCGCCGTCCCGTTCGTGGACGCCCTGACCACGGTCCTGCAGCCCGAACTGCCGCTCACGGTGAGTGAGTGGGAGGAGTGGGGCGACCCGCTGCACGACCCGCAGGCCTACGCCCGGATGCGCGGCTACTCGCCGTACGAGAACATCCGCGCCTGCCGGTACCCGGCGATCCTGGTCACGACCAGCCTGAACGACACCCGGGTGGAGGTCACCGAGCCGGCGAAGTGGGTCGCCCGGCTGCGGCACGACTCCGGGTCCGATCGCCCGATCCTGCTCCGCACCGAGCTCGTCGCCGGCCACGGCGGGGCGTCCGGCCGCTACCACGCGTGGCGCGACACGGCCTTCGAACTGGCCTGGCTGATTGACGCCACCACCCCCGTTTCCTGAGAGCATCCCGTACTGCTGCTGAGAGCCGGGGACGGCGGTAGGGCCCACGGTCACACCCGACGTACAACCGTGGTCTTGATCTGGCCCCCGGCGCTGTGTTCCGGGGCCCGTCCGGCGTTTTGCAGGCAGCGAAACGGACCCCTCGCACGTTGTACTGATGACGAGCGAAAGGGAACCACGCATGATCGCAACGGCACATCGGGTCCGCACCACCGACGGCATCGACGGCAAGGACGCGGTTGGTCTCTACCTGGACGGAATCGCCAAGACCCCCCTGCTGACCGCAGAGGAGGAGGTCCAGCTGGCGAAGCTGATCGAGGCCGGTCGTTACGCGCACGCCATCCTCGACGGCACGCTGGACGAGGACGAGTCCGCGCTGCGCCACGTGGACGCCACCGAGGACGAGCTGCGCCAGATCGCCCGGGAGGGCGACGCGGCCATGCAGCGGTTCATCACCGCGAACCTCCGCCTCGTCGTCTCCGTGGCCCGCAAGTACGGCCGCGCGCAGATGCCGCTGCTCGACCTCGTGCAGGAGGGCAACACCGGCCTGATCCGCGCGGTGGAGAAGTTCGACTACAGCAAGGGCTTCAAGTTCTCGACCTACGCCACCTGGTGGGTGCGCCAGTCGATCTCGCGCGGCATCGCCCAGCAGGGCCGGATCGTCCGCCTGCCGGTGCACGTCGCCGAGCAGGTCAACCAGGTCTCGGCGGTGCGCCGCACGCTGGAGCGCCGCTTCGGCCGCGAGCCGGAGCTGTGGGAGATCGCCGACGAGCTCGGCGTCGCCGAGGAACAGGTCGTCGACCTGCTGCGGCTCTCCCGTGACCACGTCAGCCTGGACGCCCCGGTCGAGGAGGACGGTGACACCGCGCTCGGCGACCTGCTCGCCCGCGAGATGTCCCCCGGCCCCGACGAGGTCGTGCTGGACGCGGAGGACCGGGCCCGCCTGGACAACATGCTCTCCAGCCTCGACGAGCGCTCGGCCGATGTCGTGCGCCGCCGCTACGGCCTCCTCGACGGTCGTCAGGCCAAGCTGGCCGACATCGCCGCCGTGTGGGGCATCACCGCCGAGCGCGTCCGGCAGATCGAACGGCACGCCATCTCCAAGCTGCGCGGGGACTCCGAGGCCGCATAGGCCCCGGGGATCCAACATCACCCCACGAAGCCGGAAGGCCCCAGGTCACTCGACCTGGGGCCTTCCTGGGTGTCAGGGGTGGATCAATCGGTGTCCACCAGCCGGATCAGGCCCTCCTGGGCACAGGAGGCGGCGAGGCGTCCGGCCTGGAACAGCCGGCCGAAGCTGAACCCGAGGCCGGAGGACGCGGACGGGGAGACCTGGTCGTAGAGCAGCCACTCGTCCGCCCTCGCGGGCCGGTGGAACCACATCGAGTGGTCGATCGAGGCCACCTGCATGTTCGGGCCGGCGAACTCCACCGGGTGCGGCACGGTGCTGACCGCGAGCAGGGTCAGGTCGCTGGCGTAGGCGAGGAAGGCCTGGTGCAACTGGGGATCCTCGGGCAGCCCGCTCTCGGCGCGCACCCACACCTTCATCTCCGCGTCCGAGTGGCCGGCCGCGCTGAGGGTGGAGGTGTCGGAAGCGAACCGCGTCTCAAGCACCCCCCACTCCTGGCGCCACGCCTCGGCGGCCCGCCGCGACCGGGCGCCGAGCACCTCCGACAGCGGCGGGCAGGCCTCGGGTGGCGGCACCCGCACCGGCGCCGCGTCCGCGTGGTCGAGGCCGGGCTCGAGCTCGTGGTAGGAGCACACCATCGAGAAGATCACCCGGTCACCCTGGTCGGCCACGATCCGGCGCGCGGAGAAGCTGGCTCCGTCCCGGGTGGTCTCGACGCGGTAGCGGATCGGCGTCCCCGATTCCCCCGCCCGCAGGAAGTAGGCGCCGAGGGAGTGTGCGACCCGGCCCTCGGGAACGGTCCGGTAGCCCGCGACCAGCGCCTGGGCCAGCACCTGGCCGCCGAACACGCGTTGCCGCGCGGAGCCCCCGTCCCGGCCGAGGAACGTGCTCGCGCCGGTCTCGTCGAGTTCGAGGATCCCGATCAGTTCGTCGACGGAACCGGGCACGACTAGCGCCGGAAGTCGGTGGGCGGGTCCTGCTCGGCGAGGAACTGCTCGACCGCGGCCCCGATCTCGTTGGCGCTCGGCACCGAGGCGGCGCCGCTGTCGCTGAGCCGGTCGTACTGCTCCTCCAGCGCCGCCACGACGGCCGGGAAGTCGGCGTCCTCGGCGGTCTCGGACTCGATGCTGGCCAGGTTCGTCGTGATCCGCTCGGCCAGCAGCTCCAGCGGGAACTCGAGCCCGGCCGCCTCGGCCGCCCGCCGCAGCACCGCATCGGTGGCCTGCGGGAAGGCCGCCTGGGCCAGGTAGTGCGGGACGTGGGCGACGAAGCCCTGCCCGAGGATCCCGGCCTCTCCCGCCCGGAACTCCAGCACGTGCGAGAAGCTGCCCGGCAGCTGCACCCGATCGATCCACACCGGATTGCCGCTCACGGTCTCCGGGTCGGTGGAGTGTGCGGTGACCAGGGTCGGGCGCGTGTGCGGCACGGCCATCGGCACGCCGGCCAGCGTGATCAGCCGCGAGGCCCCGAGCCGCTCCGCGATGCCGAGAACGGCCGCGGACGTGCGGTTCCACTGGGTGTCGGGCTCCGGACCGGTGAGCATCAGGAACGGGGTGCCGTTCGCGTCCAGGAGCCGGTGGATGACCAGCGCGTAGTCGGTCATCGAGACCCAGTGGTTGGTGTCGAAGACCATCTGCGGACGGCGGGAGCGGTAGTCGTGCAGCTGGTCGTGGTCGAACTCGACGAGCACCTCGTGCTCGCACACCTCGAGCAGGTAGTGGCCGGCGCCATGGGTCACCGAGCCAGCGTCGATGTAGCCGTCCAGCAGGTGCAGCATGGCAGGCGCCGTACCCCGCACCGCTTCCCACAGGTCCGGGTTGAACGTGTACAGCAGCCGAGGATCCAGCACCCGGCCACTGTACCCCGCGGCCCCCTCCGGGCCGCGGCTTTGCGCTCTGGGCTGACGCCCGCGCGTGGCGGTCAGGACCCGATCAGCCGGAACCAGTTCGGGCCGGGCGCGCGGCCCCGGATGGTCGGGTTGAACTCGCCCAGCCGGGAGCCGAGTTCGGTGAGCAGCTCGATCGTCCGTCCCGCGGCCGGGTTCGTCCGGGCACCGTCGCGGATCAGCGCCACGATCCGGCGGTACGGAGTCGGGTTGGTCGGCCGCACGTAGGCGATGTCGAAGCCGGACCAGCCCACGGCGAGCTGGGGCACCAGCGCCAGCCCGACGCCGGCGGCGACGAACGCCAGGCCGGTGACGTGGTCCTGCGCCCGAGCGACGTAGCGGGGGGTGAACCCGGCGCCCGCGAAGGCGTGGGCGACCAGCCGGGTCGCGATGTCGTCACCGAAGTCGTACTGCACCCAGTCGTCCTCGCTGAACTCGCTGAGGTCGGCCGTCTCCGCCTCCACCAGCGGGTGGTCGGGGGGCAACGCGACCAGGACGTCGTCCAGCCCCAGTTCGACCCGCCGGTAGGCCGGCGGCACCCGGGGCTCCTCGTAGGGCAGTTCGGTGTGGATCTCGACGTCGGCCTGGCCTGCGTTCTCGGCCGTGTCGGTCTCGTTGATGGACAGTTCGAGGGTGAGCCCGGGGAACTCCTGCCGCAGGGCCCGGGCCACCGTGGGGACCCAGGTGTAGGCCGCGGACGCGAACGTGCGCACGGTCAGCCGCTCGGTCACGCCCTCCCTCAACTCCCGGACGAGGAGGTCGAGGTCGGTCATCGCATGCAGGGCGCCGGCGCTCGCCCGGGCCAGCTCGACCGCCGCCACGGTGGGCTGGATGCCCCGTCCCACCCGTTCCACCAGCGCGAACCCGACCTCCTTCTCCAGGGTGTGCACGTGCTGGCTCACGGTGGACGGAGTCAGGCCCAGACGGCGGGCGGTGTCGTTCACGGAGCCGCTCGCCACAACGGCCCTGAGGATGCGCAGACGGTTCAGATCCAGCATGGTTGGATTATACGGCACTACCGCATGATCGTTCGGGTTATTCAGCTTGTCCCGAATGAACATCGGCGAGACAATTGAGTCATGTTGAGCTACGCAGTCGTCGACCGTGACCGCGAGCGGCTCGTCGAGGACCTCGACATCGCTCGCCAGATCGAACCGTCCCCCATCTACCGGCGCAAGGTTGACCGGCGCCACTGGTTCCGTCGTGCGCTGACCGAGGGCGAAACCATCCGTACCCATCTCGCCAGCTACTGACCGACGGCCCGCTGCGGCGGGCACCGACGCGTAGGCTGCCGGGATCCCCTCCCCGGGCCGCCGACGCATCCGGCGTGACCCCGCAACGGCGCGGGGTCACGCCGAACCATTTCCTCCTATGCTGACGCCGTGACCAGGCAGTCCCGGACCGAGGTGTCGCACCTCAGGTACGTCCGGCTCCGGTCCGAGGCGTGGGGCTTCGCCCTCGGGTCGACCTGCTTCGCACTCGGCGCCCTGCCCTGGTACGCGAGCGCGGTCGGCACCGTCGCCACGGACGCCACGTTCTTCGTCGGGTCGATCCTGTTCACCCTCGCCGGTGCGATCCAGTTGCTGCTCAGCGGCCGTCGCCCGCCGCGGCGCGGCACGTCCGGCGGCGACCTGTTCGACTGGTGGGCCGCCGCGATCCAGTCCCTGGGCACGGCGCTGTTCAACGTCAGCACCTTCGCCGCGCTCCGCTCGGCGATCGCCACCCCGGACGCGCTCGGGGCCGGCTGGCGCTCGGACGCGTGGGGGTCGCTCGCCTTCCTGGCCTCAGGTGCCCTCGCCCTGGCCGCGAGCCGGCGGCGACACGAGCTGTGGCACATCCGGGCGCGCACTCCGGAGGCCGCCTGGCTGAACATGGTCGGCTCGGTGGCGTTCGGCGCGTCCGCCGTGGGCGCCTACGTGCTGCCCGCCACCGGTGGCTTCGTCAGCCTCTTCTGGGCCAACCTGGGCACCCTCCTCGGCGCGGTGTGCTTCTTCACCGCGGCGGTCCTGGTGCGTCCGGGAGCGACCGCGACGACGGGCGCGACCGCCACGCCCTAGTGGTGGAACCCCGTCCCCTCGCGCTCCGGGGGCAGCGGGTGCTCCAGCGCCTCCAGGTAGTCGATGCATGCCCGGAAGTCCTCCAGGAAGTCGCGCGCGCCGGCGAGGCGGCCACGCCGGACCACGATCCGCTGCACGGTGATCTCCTCGAGGTCGGCCGGCATCGGGTAGGCCGGCACCTGCCAGCCGCGGGTGCGGAGCCGGTCGGACAGGTTGTACAGCGTCCAGCGGCCGTGGTGGTCGTCCTTCAGCTTCCAGGCGAAGACCGGGATGTCACTGCCGTCGCTGACCAGCTCGAAAGGCCCCATCTTCGCGATCTCGCCGGACAGGTAGAGCGCCACGTCGCGGGTGTGGGAGTGGACGGCGGTGTACCCGGCGCGCCCGAGCCGCAGGAAGAGGTAGTACTGGAGCAGCACCTGGGCGCCCGGGCGGGAGAAGTTGAGCGCGAGGGTGGGCATGTCGCCGCCGAGGTAGCTCACCCGGAAGACCATGTCCTCGGGCAGGTGCTCGGTGGACCGCCAGACCACCCAGCCCAGGCCGGGGTAGACCAGCCCGTACTTGTGGCCCGAGGTGTTGATCGAGACCACGCGGTCGAGCTGGAAGTCCCAGACCAGGTCCGGCTGGATGAACGGCGCGACCATCCCGCCGGACGCCCCGTCCACGTGGATCGGGACGTCGAGCCCGGTGTCCGCCTGGAGCTGGTCCAGCGCCCGGGCGATCTGCGCCACCGGCTCGTAGGCGCCGGTGTAGGTGACCCCCATGATGGCCACCACGCCGATGGTGTTCTCGTCGACGTAGGACGCCAGGTCGTGGCCGTCCAGCGCGGGGTGCTCCAGCGACACGGGCACGCAGCGCGCCTCGACGTCCCAGTAGTTGCAGAACTTCTCCCAGCAGACCTGCACCGCGGAACTCATGATCAGGTTGGGCCGGTCCGTGGGCAGCCCTGCGGCGCGGCGTCCGGCCCGCCAGCGGCGCATCAGCGCCAGGCCCGCCAGCATCGCGGCCTCCGAGGACCCGATCGTGGAGGTCCCGATGGTGTTCTCGGGATCGGGCGCGTGCCACAGATCGGCCAGGATCTTCCAGCAGCGGGTCTCGATCTCGGCGGTCTTGGGGTACTCGTCCTTGTCGATCATGTTCTTGTCGAACGTCTCGGCGTAGAGCCGATTCGCGTAGTCGTCCATCCAGGTGCCAACGAACGTGGCCAGGTTGAGCCGCGCGCTGCCGTCGAGGACGGCCTCGTCGTGCACGATCTGGTAGGCCTCCTGGGGCTCCATCGAGCCCTCGGGAATGGTGGTCCACGAGGCGGCGAAGTCGTCGAAGTCACCGTGGTTCGCAAACCCCGTCACGGTGTCGTCGTGCCCACGTCCGGCCTCGTTCGCGTTCGCTGTCATCGCGGATCTCCTCGCTCTCGGCGCCGCTTCGTCGCCGGCACCTCCAACCTAGCAAGCCGGGACGTCCCGGCGACGACGATCACCCGGGTGGCAGCCGGACGGGCGAGGGTGGTTCAGCCCGCCGGCTGCGCGGCGGCGAGCGCCGTCCGGACCCGCTTCGCCGACACCGGGACAGCCGTGCCGAGCGCCTGGGCGAACAGCCCGATCCGGAGCTCCTCGAGCAACCAGCCGACGTCGGCCACCCGCTGCGGGAGCGGCCCGGACGGGAACTGCGCGCAGAGTGCGGCGTACTCGTCCTCCAGGTCGGCGATCACCGCCAGCCCCTCGGTCTCGTGCCGCGGATTGGTCACCGCGGCGTCGAGCCGCCGCCGGATGGCCTTCAGGTAGGTGGGCAGTCGCAGCCAGGCGCTCGCCGGCGTCGCGGCGATGAAGCCCCGGTAGACCAGCCCGTCGAGTTGCTCGGACGCGTCGTCGCGGGTCGCGGGCGGCGCGGACGGGAGCGCGCGCCGCACCTCACCGGCCAACTGCAGGATCTCGCCGGTGAGCGTCACCGTGCGCTGCATCGCCGCCGCGGCGTCGGCGCGGACGGCGTCGGAGAGCTTCTGGAACGCCGCCGCGTCGCGGACCGCATCGAGCCCGCCGATCGCGTCGAGGAGGTCGCCGGTCGCCTTCAGCCGGGCGTCGGCGAGCAGCGCGGGCACGTCCGGGTACGGCGAGGTGGCCAGGGCGAGCTTGGTGGCGTTGCCCATCCGCGACACCACCGAGCGGGTCGGGTCGACGGTGGTCAGGGTGACCAGCCGGCGCAGCCCGTTGCGGTGGGCACGCGTCGCGGCGTCCGCCTCGGCGAAGACCTGCACGCCGACCCGATCCACCCGGTCCACCAGCGCGGGGAACCCCGGCATCGGTTCGCTGATCCGCTCGGGCAGGGTGCCGAACTCCCAGCTCCTCGCACCCGGGTGGGTGAGGTGGCCGGCCGCAGCGTTCAGCGTCCGGCTCACCTTCGGGGCGAGTTGCGTGGCCAGCTCGGCCAGGTCGCGTCCCACCACCGGCCGCGCGCCGTCGGCCAGCACCCGGAACCGCACCCGCAGGTGGTCCGGCACCGCTTCCGGCTGCCACGCCTCCGGCGGCACCTGCACGCCGGTGAGGGCCAGGACGGCCCGGCCGAGGCCCGTCCAGAGCGGCTCGGTGGCCTGGCCGGGGTGCTCGACCAGCCACTCCAGTGCCCGCTGGGCCGTGTCGGGCGCGGGCACGAGCTGGGTGCGCAGCGTCTTCGGCAGCCCGCGGATCAGCTCGGTGGCCACGTCGGCGCGGAGCCCCGGCACCTGCCAGGTGAACGGTGCGGCGTCGAGCCGGGTGAGCAGCGCGAGCGGCACGTTCACGGTCACGCCGTCGTGCCCCGAACCGGGGTCGAAGGCGTAGTCGACGGCCAGTTCCTCGCCCGCGGCCGCCCAGCGGTCCGGATACGAACCGGTGTCGAGGTCCGCGTCCGGCACGGTCAGGTCGGCCAGGGTGAGGTCGAGCAGGTGCTCATCGCTGCGGCGGGCGTCGCGCCACCAGCGGTCGAAGTGGGCGACGGTGACCACGTCGGCGGGGACCCGCTCGGCGTAGAACGCGGCGATCGCGGCGTCGTCGAGCAGCAGGTCGCGGCGGCGGTTGCGGTCGGCCAGCTCCTCCGCTTCCGCGCGGACGGCCTGGTTGCGGGCCCAGAAGTGGTGCCGGGTGCGCCACTGGCCCTCGACCAGAGCGGACTGGATGAACACCTCACGGGCCACGACCGGGTCGATCCGGGCGTAGCTGACCAGTCGTTGGGCGACGATCGGGACGCCGAGCAGGCTGACCCGCTCGTAGGCCACGCACTGACCGCCCTTGGCCGACCAGTGCGGCTCGGAGTAGTTGTGCCTGAGCAGGTGCCCCGCCACCGCCTCCACCTGCTCGGCCGTGATCGGGGCCACGGTGCGGGCCCACAGCCGGCTCGTCTCGACGAGCTCGACCGCCATCACCAGCGGGGCGTTGGTGCGGGCGGCGCTGGAGCCGGGGTTGATCGCGAACCGGGCCCCCCGCGCGCCGAGGTACTCGGCGGGGCCCCGGCGCTTGCCGCGGGCCGGCTTCGCAAGGCTCGCCTCGTCGAGGAGGCCGACGTGGGAGAGCAGCCCGGCCAGCACCGCGGTGTGCACGCGGTCGAGACCCGCCGGGGCGTCGTTGCGGTGCAGGCCCGCCTCCCGACAGGCCTCGCGCAGCTGGGTGTGCAGGTCCTGCCACTCCCGCACCCGCAGGAAGTGCAGGAACTCCGTGCGGCACATCCGGCGGAAGCCGTTGCCGGAGAGCTGGCGGCGCTGCTCGCGCAGGTAGGTCCACAGCCGGTGGATCGCGGCGATGTCGGAACCGTCGGGGGTGGGTTCGGCAGCGCCGTCCATCGGTGCCCAGAAGCGCCGGTGGGCGGCGTCCGCGGCGGCGGTGGCCTCCGCGGGGCGCTCGCGGACGTCCGGGATGGCGATGCCGGCGACGATCGGCAGCACCTCGCGCAGGCAGCCCTGCCGGTCGGCCTCGACGAGCATGCGACCCAGCCGCGGGTCGACCGGAAGCCGGGCCAGGGTGCGTCCGGTCCTGGTCAGCCGGACGGTGCCGTGCGCGTGCTTCTTCCCAGTCTCGATCGCGCCCAGCTCGGTGAGCAGCCGCAGCCCGTCGCGCACCTGGCTGGCGTCCGGCGGCTCGACGAACGGGAACCTGGTGATGTCGCCCAGCCCCGCGTCCGCCATCTGCAGGATGACCGAGGCGAGGTTCGTGCGCAGGATCTCAGGCTGGGTGAACTCCGGGCGGGACGCGAAGTCCTCCTCGTCGTAGAGCCGGATGCAGACGCCGGGCCCGAGCCGGCCGCAGCGGCCGGCCCGCTGGTTGGCCGAGGCCTGCGAGATCGGCTCGACGGGCAGGCGCTGCACCTTGGTGCGCGCCGAGTAGCGGGAGATGCGCGCGAAGCCCGGGTCGACGACGAAGCGGATGCCGGGCACCGTCAGCGAGGTCTCGGCGACGTTCGTGGCGAGCACGATCCGCCGTCCCGTGTGCGGGGTGAACACGCGCTGCTGCTCTGCGGTGGACAGCCGGGCGTACAGGGGCACCACCTCGGTGAAGCGCAGTTGCAGGCCGTTGAGCGCCTCGGCGGCGTCCCGGATCTCCCGTTCGCCGGAGAGGAAGACGAGGATGTCGCCGTCCAGGGAGCCGGAGAGCTCGGTGACGGCGTCGCAGATCGCGTCCACCTGGTCGCGGTCGCGCTGCTCGGCGGTCGCACTGACCGGCCGGTAGCGCACCTCCACCGGGTAGCTGCGTCCAGAGACCTCGATCACCGGCGCGTCGTCGAAGTGGGCGGAGAACCGCTCGGTGTCGATGGTCGCCGAGGTGATGATCACCTTCAGGTCCGGGCGCCGCGGCAGCAGCTGCTTGAGGTAGCCGAGCAGGAAGTCGATGTTCAGGCTGCGCTCGTGCGCCTCGTCGATGA